>JBGSKR010000063.1:0-3588 GCA_041741135.1 Mariniblastus sp. | reverse complement strand
CTTCCCGATTTGTACGTTGGACATTCCTGTCCGACGCGGGTGAATGGACGGACAAGAATGTCCATCCTACGGAAATAGTTTCGGGACTGATCCTAAGGTCTTCTAACGGAAGTGATTGAACGTGAGCGACAACAGCAAACGCTGTTACGACAAAAGGAAAGTGGAGATCACGACGTTCGAGATCGAATTGCCTCGCGCAGGCATCTGCCTGCTAGCTACTGCGTCACTGGATACCACTCGTCCAGCAATTTGCTGAGAGCTTTCACCCGTTCGGGGTGTTTAGCGGCGAGGTTGGTTTGTTCGGTCGGATCGGCGGCGAGGTCGAACAATTGAGGCTCGGTAACTTCGGGTGGAGCTTCTCCTCTTCCCCGTCGACCGTCGTAGGTCAGCAGTAATTTTTCATGGCCGTGAATCACCCAACGATAAAGCAGGGTGGCTCGTCCGTTTTCGATGTCGGCAATGTCATGCGAAAACGTTTCGCCAAAAATGGTGTCACGCTTGATCGGAGTTCCGTTTTCTAGCTGCGGAAGTAAGTTCAAACCTGGAAGCGTTTCTGGAATCTTCGCGCCTGCCGCCGCCAAGATGGTCGGGACGATATCGATGCTACTGCACAACTCTGGGCGTTCAGCGGGTTTTAGTTTCGCTGGCCAGTGGAACATGATGGGCGTCCGAGTGCCGCCTTCGTAAGGGCTGCGTTTCGAACGAGCGAGGTAACCGCCGCTGTTCGGATCTTGAATCCAGCCGTTGTCGGTTACATAAACGACCAACGTGTTATCGGCGATGCCTTTTTCTTCAATTCGATCAAGCAGTTGTCCACATGTTTCATCAAACCATTCGCACATGGCATAATATTTGGCGATTGGCTTGGGGCGATTTCCATCGTCGTATTTCTTCAAAATTCGCGGAGGTGGATTATGCGGTGTGTGCGGTAGAAATGGAGCGTACCAAACAAAAAACGGTTTCTCTTGCTCGATGGCGGTGTCCATGAAATCAAACACGGGTTGCATGCCTCCGCGACCGATGTCCAGTCCGTCGTCACCATGCCGTCCACCATTTTGCGGGAAGCCTCGAGTCATTCCGTGCGTAAAGCCGCCTCGCGCGAAATTTCCTTCCCACCATTTTCCGCTTTGGAAACTCAAATAGCCTTGTTCAGCGAGCAATCGGGGCAGGGTCGGGTGATCATCGATATGCGAGATCAGCGCCTCTCGAATGTCGACGCCGGTACGCTTGCTATGCTCGCGGTTGGCTGGCGTATCAACAGGGTCGTTGCCCGTGATTTTATGTTGGTGTGCGTACAGACCTGTGATAAGAGTCGCCAATGAGGGTCGGCACAAAGCCGTTGGCACGTAGCCGCGTTTAAACGTCACACTCTGTCGCGCGAGTTGATCGAGGTGTGGCGTTTGAATCGCTTCGTGTCCCATGAACCCGTAATCGGTGTAAGCTTGATCGTCGGAGAGGATCAGCACGATGTTCGGTTTTTGAATGGGTTGCGAATTGGGTTCGTGCGCGACCGATTTGGTGCGCAGGCCCATCAAAAAAAACGGCAGCAGCAAGACAAGGAGAGTCGCGCTGGAAGCTTGGTTTCGCATGATGTTCGTGGGGTTGAACTTTTGGTTTAAGAGTCAGGCTAAAAAAGCCTGACCTTTCTTGAACCTCAAACAAATGGCGAAGCTACTGCTTCTTCGATTCGAGGATGTACTTCATCAAATCGTCAAACTGTTGCCGATCTTTCAGCAGCTTCACCAAACCCGGTGGCATCGCAGACAGTTTCGATTTCTCGATGACATCGATGTCGTCGGTTGGAATGACAATCGGTTTCGGATTGGCGGGGTCTTGGATGACAACTTCTTTGTCGTTTTCCTTAATCTTGATGCCGGTAATCAGTCTTCCGTCAAAAGTGGCGACTTTGACTTGCACAAAAGCATCATCGATCAAATCGGAAGGTCGCAACAAGGCATCGACCAATTCTTCCGGCGTTCGCGTTGCCGGAATATCAGTCAGTTTGGGTGCGAGACGATTCACAGCGCCGGGCGGATCATGGCAGACAAAACAGGCAGCCGATCCGCCATAGAACAATTCTTTCCCTCGTTTCGCATCGCCTTTAGCGAGTGCGGCGGTTACCAATTCGGTTGGCGAAATCGCCAGCAGATCTTTTTCAAGTTCGTCGTTGGAGAAGAACTTATGAGGATTGGCAGCAACCGCAGCGGCTTGCAAATCGGCTTCCAGTGGATGGTCGGCGAGCAACTCTTCCGGCTGCCAATAGATGGAACGCTTCGCAGTCGCTTCTCGAACGGCTTTCACACTTTCCGGAGTGATGACAGAGGCTTTGTTGCCCCAACTGTTGCGGACAAAGGTCAGCACGGCGGCAAGTTCATGGTCTTCAAGGAACTTGAACGCCGTCATCGGTGGAACGCCCAGAGCTGGATCAAAAATTTGACCGTTGACATCCATCTTTCCCCAGACTCCGTGCAGAGAAAGTTTAATCAGACGTTCCTCGTCGCCGACTACCCACGGGCTTTGGATGAGAGTTGGATAAACATTTCCAAGTCCCTGACCGTTGGCTTGATGGCAAGTCATACAATGGGCTTCACGAGCAAAAACCTCTGCGCCAGCCATGTAAGTCTTTTTGTCGGCGGCAATCAGATGTTTGGGCGGGCTAAACTTGATCACGGGTGGTGCTTCTTCGGGAACCATGTCGCCCGCTACACTCGTTTCGACTTTATTCCAAAAGTGCTCGACGGTTTTGGCAGCCACAACAGCGTGAGGAACTGTCGAATTAAGCAGTTGGTTCAGCAGGGCTTCATCTTTAACGCTGTGTTCTTGATGAATCCAGAGAGCTTCGAGCAGATGATGAGCTTCTTTTTCGTCGTTGGCATTAAAGCTTTGCATCCATTGTCGAGTCGCTTCGATGACGGTTCTCGGCTCGCGGGCACTCAGCTCAACGCGAGTGCGATGACGGACGCCGTCGATTGGATGTTTAAGATTTTCCAGCAGCGTCTCAATCGGTTCGCCGTGAATTTTCACTGGCTCTTGCAGCGGACGACCTTTTTGCGTGAGACGAACGATGCGTCCGTGAACGTGGTCGCGGTTTGGGTCGCGAATGTTGTGCTGCATGTGACCGATGATCACGTTCTGCCAGTCGGAAACATACAGCGCTCCGTCGGCACCAATGACGGCATCGGTGGGGCGGAAATTTTTGTCGGTGCTCTTGAGCAACTCACGTCCCGGCGTTCCATAAACTTCTCCGAGCTTTCGTTTGTCTCCATCACCATCGCGATGCAGAACGTACTCTTTGACTCCAAGAAATCCGATCGTATTGCAAATCAGAAAATTACCTTGCAAGTCATCTGAAAAATGAGCGGATGAGAGAATCGCGTTGGCGGCAACGGGACGGAACTCTTTTTGAAACAAGAGGTGCATCTTGAAACCATTGCCTTCCGGACGGACTTGAAAGGAGTTACCGCCGGTTCCATCGTTGGAGTAGCAGTAGCCCCAATAGTCAAAACTGGTGCCGTGAGGATTGGGCGAATTGGCGGCGTGCGGGGTGACTGTAAATCGTCGTGGATTAAACCGATACATGCCGGACGC
>JBGSKR010000062.1:0-3337 GCA_041741135.1 Mariniblastus sp. | reverse complement strand
CCAGCGCATCGATCAGACCACTTTTAGTTCTCGGAGGCAAGTCGATTTGGGTCGGATCGCCAGAAACGACAATTTTCGAGGACTCGCCCATCCGCGTCAAGAACATTTTCATCTGAGCAATCGTTGTATTTTGCGCTTCATCCAAAATGATAAACGATTCGTTCAAAGTTCGCCCACGCATGTAGGCCAGCGGGCAGACCTCGATCACGTCCCGCTGCACCAATTGCTGGACTTGGTCGTAACCCACCATTTCGTGAATCGCGTCAAGCAGCGGTCGCAAGTAAGGATTGATTTTGGCTTGCAAGTCGCCCGGAAGAAAACCAAGACTTTCGCCTGCTTCCACCGCCGGACGTACAAGGACGATCTTTCGCACCAATTGATTTTTGAGCGCTTGCACCGCCATCGCGACCGCGAGGTAAGTCTTTCCCGTGCCCGCCGGACCGATCGCAAACACCAGCTCGCTAGTCCGCATTGCTTCGACATATTGAGCTTGTCCGGGTGTGCGCGGCCGAATCTCTCGCCCGACTTGCAAGGTTTCAATCGCCTGGACTTTTGCCTTGGGAGCCGATTCGCCCGTCACGCGCGCGATCGTTTCATTGTAGAGCTCGGGCGACAAATTACCGCGCCGACGCACAATTTCAATTAGCTGCTCGAGCGCGTCGGTGGCCTGAGAAACCGCCGCCGAATCCTCGCCCGAGATGCGGACTTGCCCATTTCGATGAGTGATATCGACACCAAAACGTTCTCTCAAACGCCGCAAGTGTTGATCCTTGGCTCCAAACAGCGGCAAGACGATTTCTTGATCGATCGACGAGATGGTGGATTCAGTCATAAGTTGTATCACAGGACGTAGCAGCGTCCGCTCCGAGGTTACGCATCAAAATGAATAGCCGTGCATTCAACTCACTGATCGGCTTAGTTATATTATACCCTCACGGACAGTCAAACCGGAATCAGGTTCAAGGTAGCAGCCATGGCGAACAACAAACCTTACCGCTCTATTTTGCTTTTTGGAGCGCCCGGAGTTGGCAAAGGAACCCAAGGAAGCATTCTCGGATTGATCCCAGGTTTCTTTCATCTTTCCGTGGGCGACGTTTTTCGATCAATTGATGTCGGATCGGAAGAAGGCCGAGAGGTTTATCGATACAGTTCCCAAGGACAATTGGTGCCGGATGAATTGACGATCAACATTTGGAAAAAAGCCGTGCACGCCTTTGTCGCGCTTTCGACTTATAAACCTCGAGAAGATTTGTTGATCCTCGATGGCATTCCTCGCAATCCGACTCAAGTTGCCCTAGTGGAAGAACACGTTGACGTCCGCAAAGTCATCAACCTCGCTTGCAAAGACATCGAAAAAATGGTCGATCGCTTGAAGCGACGAGCCATTCGAGAAAACCGCGCCGACGATGCCAATGAAACCGTGATTCGGAAACGCTTTGAAGTCTTCTCGCGACAATCGGCCTTCGTTCTCGACTGCTATCCACCGGAAAAAATCGCCACCATCGAAGCGACCGGCTCACCGGCACAAGTGCTATCCCGAATTCTGCAAGAAGTCATTCCAATTCAAGATGAACTTTTTCAAGAAAAGTCGTTGTAAGGAGATCAACAGGTTTAATGCTTGAACGATTGAAAACTAATGAACGCTCATTGCTTCCGCGATATCTCTTCTTGATTGCATAATTTCGTCCAGTGATCGGAGCATTTTTTTCGGCATGGTAAACCCTCGTGACCCTTCCCGCATTAAACGCTCGTTGTTGCGGATCGCCTGATTGAAAGGGGCAAGCCCTGTTGCACGAATGAACTCTTGTTGAGATCGCCACTCGTTCTGTTTACTGAGAATTTCCAACAGACCCAACAGATGATGAAACTCGGCCCGTGCTGCATCGCGATGGGACAACTGAATTCCTTTTCGACATAAGCCCTCAATTTCTTTGTAATGCCGTTGGTTCAGCATGTTTTTTGCAACCTCTAAATAAGGTAGCGCTAGAGCAGTGCCAAATCGAATTGCTTCTTCAAAGTCTGCGATCGCTTTGGCATAGTCAAGAGTTAAGTAGATAAGACCTCGCGTCGATCGCAACTCTGCATTTTTCGGCAATTTCTTAATCCAAGAATCCAAGAACTGCAACGCATCATCCATGCGTTGCAAATTTGTCAACACAAATGCCCTACTAGCCACAGCAGACCCGAGAATGGATTCGCGAACGTTTTGGCTAGGCACAAGCTGAAAGCCTCGGTCAAGGTGCTCAAGAGCTATCATGTCTAACCCAGGTTTAGGTTTATTCATAGCAATATCGTGATACAACTCACCCACTACCAACTGCATCATTGCGTCATCAGCCATTTCAATCGCACTGCGTTCGCACCGTCGCTGTAACTCTTCCCAATCGCCCAACTTCTTGACCTGATTCATTGCGAAATATCGGTATGTCGCCGAAGCAGGTTGGATTCGAGAAGCATTGTCGTAGAAAGCCAACGAGACTCGTGGAAACCCCAAAAATGCCCAAGCGCGTCCACGCATGTACTCGATTGTTTCCCTTTCGACGGAAACTGGTTGGAATCGGAAACAACGAAGCAATGTGCGCCAATCCTGCTTTTCGTAGGCATCATTGATCATTGACGCAAGCGTCTGGTCATCAGGTTGATCATCAGTGACTACAACTTTCTCATTGTCAGTAAGTGCGTACAAGTCGGCAGAGAGTCCCCAAATCTCCTTCTTTTGCTCTTCGCTTAAAAGCCCCCACGCTCGCGCGTGAGCTTCGGCGAGCAGGTCATCATCCAAATACTCGGAAGCGCCTTTCTCACGTGCCAGAAACACATTCAAAGTATCGTCCACACATAAGTCGAAAGCATGTTTCCGCTGTTGAAATTCCATTGAACTCATAAGTCACACTCCCCGTCACCCCAATCGTTTCTCGTTGCTTTGATTGCGTTGCGGAAGTTGGTCATTGACATTAAAGAATCAGGCTGAATCGTTCCGTGATGATCTTCGTCCGGAACAATCATCAGTTGAGGTGTCAGGCTTCCGATTTCCCAAGCCCCCGAGCCGATTCTAAAAACCCGCAAAGTATTCGAGCCACTCGCTCCCAGTATCCTCCCGCAATCATGCAGGCGTCGAGGAACCAAGGTTGGTGGCATCATCGTTTCAAGACGAATCTTAAGTCCAGGCATCGGCGCAATCACTGACGTTCCACCCGTGCGAGGCACAGCGTTACCCGCCGCATCAAACGTCAAATCTCGATCACGAACACCTAACTTAGTGGCGGAATCACCGGGGATCGGCTTGAGGTCGACCTGATCTTCTTTCATCACTCGATAAGCAAGTGGCATAGTTTTCCCG
>JBGSKR010000061.1:0-5356 GCA_041741135.1 Mariniblastus sp. | reverse complement strand
ATTTCGCGGGCGAGAATTCCCCGTGATTTTGGTGACGCCGGAGCGTTTGTCTTTCGTCGTCGAATCACACCGACAAACATGCCGTTTTGGTTCATGCCCAAATAAGTCCCGCCGGTGCTTTGGTCCATGCTGGCGAGAACTCGCGGTTTGCCGGACTGGATGGCGGGGATGGGACAGACTTGGTCGAAAGGCTCTTCTCGGTTATAGGCCACGAGAATTGGAGCTTCGGGGACTAGATGGTAAACAATTGCCAGTAGGCTCATTTGTGTTTCACTTTTCCAAAGAACAAAAAGTTGGTCATTCCTTAACGCTTGACTGCCCCCCAATTTATCCCAAAAACGCC
The DNA here is from genome assembly GCA_041741135.1 of Mariniblastus sp. Lineage (GTDB taxonomy): Bacteria > Planctomycetota > Planctomycetia > Pirellulales > Pirellulaceae > Mariniblastus. The sequence continues at coordinate 5,013 of JBGSKR010000061.1, read as the reverse complement.
GTTTTGTAACCTAAAAAATAGCAACTCCTACAGGAATCTTCAGATTATGGTAAAAATGGCTAGAATGGGTCTAAACTGTTCTTAATAAACGACTTAAGGTGTCCGCTCACGAAGGGATGTGTTAAGATATTCAGCTCAGCAGGGCAGGAAACTGCCCAACTGAGAATCAAATATCGATTTAGTACGCAAATAGTGCTATCGGTGTTTGGTGTATTATGTGCTAATCCTATACATGCATTGATTTTTTCGTAGTGACATTCGCCAAAATTCTCGTTCCAAAATAATTATGAAATGGCGAGAGTCGATTTAAAGGAATTTTTGCAATTCGCACCGCCTTAACTGGACACATCGAATGCCACGGCGGAAGATGATCTTTTTTGGGGCTCATCATTTTTTTCGGAAATTTTACCATGAGCGATGGAAGCTGCTCTCAAACAATTTCGCATTTGCCCCCCGAACCAATCGTAAATCGCTTAGCGAACGTATTCGCCGATTCAATGGAGCCGGCAACACTTTCTCACCCCAGCCATGCCCAAACCGAGCGGAAAACTAGCGTTTCCGGAATTCGCGTGTTGGGAACCGGCTCGGCGGCAGGCTCTAAAGCGGTCTCCAACGCAGATTTGGCTCCACTCGGCTTCGACGCCGATTGGATTCTGCAACGGACGGGGATCGAGTCTCGGTTTCATGTGACCGAGGGCGAATCGACCAGTGACATGGCGATCCGGGCGGCAGAAGAGTGCCTAACCGCCGCAGAGGTCGCAGCCTCGGAAGTCGATCTGATTATCGTGGCGACGATTACGCCTGATTTCCAAACACCTTCGACCGCCTGCATGGTTCAGGCTTATTTGGAATGTTCGGCTGCTGCCGTTGACATCAACGCTGCCTGCTCCGGATTTATCTACGGATTAATCATGGCCAGCCAGTTTGTGAAAACGGGTTGTAGTCGCAAGGCATTGGTCATCGGTGCGGAGACTTTGACAACGGTGATGAACCCCGCAGACAAGAAGACGTTTCCGCTGTTTGGAGACGGGGCAGGGGCTGTATTAATTTCGGCGGACGACAATCCGAACGAGGAAACGGCGTCAGGAATTCTTGCGTATCGATTGGCGTCGGAGGGGAAACTAGGGCAAGCGTTAATGGTTCCCGGCGGCGGATCACGGAAACCGTTCAGTCAAGAAGTTCTCGATCAAAACCAGCATTTTTTGTCGATGGACGGACGGTCGGTGTTCAAGTGGGCGGTGCGACTGATTCCGGATATCGTCGGCGAAATGCTCTTTAGAGCCGAGCTATCGCTGGATGAGATCGATTTGTTTATCCCGCATCAAGCCAACATTCGCATCATTGACGCGGCGGTTGAAAGTCTGGGAATCGATCGAGAGAAAGTGTTTATCAATCTCGATCGTTATGGCAACACATCGGCGGCCAGCATTCCGATTGCGATTGCCGAGGCGTTTCGGGCCGGTCGAATCAAGCCGGGTTCGAATGTCCTGTTGGTCGGTTTCGGAGCCGGATTGACATGGGGAGCCTGCGTGCTGCGTTGGTGAGAGTTTCGCTGGCAGCTTCACCGTGAAAAAGGCGTTCTTCTTTTTCCGCGTTTCGCAAGTTTTTCCGCTATTCGGCCATTTCCGCCGAATATCGATACAGATGGGTATTTCCCACTTGCCCACTTATTCGAGCGTGGTACCGTTGAGGCAAAGGAGCACAGCAATGACATCGAGAACTGTAGACGGCAAAGGGCGAGTAACTCTTGGCCCTGATTTCGCAAACCAAACGGTGGTAATTGACGATTCGAATCCGGATCAGTTGGTGATCAGAAAAGTTGTGCTGATTCCGGCCGAAGAAGCTTGGCTGTACAAAAACCAAGTCGCCATAAAGGGCTTGCGAAAGGGCTTGCAGCAAGCTGCAAAAATGCGGTTTTCGAGTGACTATGCACTGCCTCATTCCAGACGAAACTCATCGTCGGCGGCTTTGTCGCCGTATAACGGCAAGTAGCGGAAAGGGACTTCGAGAGTCATGCAATTCATGGCGGTCACATAAAGTCGCCCGCCAGCTTTGTCGGCATGTCCAGCGCCCGGAGTCCAGCTACCAGCAGAAACGCCTTTCTTGTCTTGAGTCGCAACCAGGCTGTCTCGCATTGGAGGATTCCAATCCTTCCATTGACGACCGCCCATGTGTTTCATGACCTGTGAAGCGTAGTAGTTGTAATAAGCATCGGGAGTGTTATCGATGTCGGGGCCTTTCTTCGACATCAACTCGGTGCCATCGACAATTCCGGGTGCATCTTTTTCCCATCCCATGTACATCCGGCAAAGCAATCCAACGGCGGTCCGCGCGTCGGCGACAGGTCGGGCCGGTGGGGCGGTGTAGCCGTAAAATGCACCACTGTCGATCGAAACACTATCAAGGAATTTTTCAGTCAACTTAAGTGTTTTCGGGTTGATTTCGAGGCCGCCGATTTTGGCACTTTTGAGCGCCATCAACTGCCAGCCGACGGCTGAGGTATCACCGGCTTGTCGCGGCTGATATCTCCAGCCGCCGCCATTGGGGTCTTGGGCGTCTTCAATAAACCAAATCGTTCCTTGAGCGAACGGCTTAGGGTAAGGGTCTTTGGTCATCGCAAAGGCTTCGCAGAAGACGATCGAGACAAGGCCGTGCGAGTACATTGTCCCGCCCGGTTCGAGATAAGAAACACCGCGACCGACGGGTTTGCCGTTGGCCATCAGAAATTTCAAACCGGCCTCGACTTGATTTTTGTAGGTACCCGATTTGTGAGTGTTCCCATAGCCGAGCAACGGCAACAGCGCGAGGGCTGTTGCGCCCGCGCGGGCTTGGCTGGCGTTGCCAGGATCAGGACTGGTGCGATGATTTCCCGGTCCGACCGTATGATCCATGTTCCAGCCGCCATCGGGGAGTTGGTGATCGACGATCCATTTGAGTGCTAAATCGATGGATTCCAAGGATTGGGGACTTGGGCCTTTCGGTCCGATGGTCTTGATAATATTTTCCGGTCTGCGTCCATCCAATTCGTTGCCGTTGGCGGTACCAGAAAATGGTTCGTCGCCTGGAATGTCGATAAGTGAGTCGATCGCTCCAGTCAAGCCGGTAAAGTCATTGGTAGGTTCTGGAAGAATGAAGTCCTCCAGATCGGACAGCGGACTGGGCGCATCTTCGGGGATGTTGGAATCGATCAATTCTTTATCATCATCGAGCGGCTCAAAGACCATCTCTTTGGATTCCACCGGAGCCGCTGTCGGCTCAACACCCTCAAATTCGACGACGAGTTCTTTCTTGGACGGCATGATGATGATCGCGAGCACGATAATCACCGCGATGTGAGTTAAGAAGCTCACCATCCAACTGGGCATTGCATTGAAAAACAGAAACTTGTTTTGCAGTGCGTCTTCAGGATCGTTTCCGTCATGACCTTGGGAACGGTGGCTTGTTCCTGTGGAATTGAGGTCGCTGTGAGGATGAGGAACGCGAGAAGGGTGAGAGGGTTGGTTCATCGTTAGTTCCTGAAGGTGCTGGGGGGATGGAGATTTAAGGTAGGGACATCGGTTGGAAGCTTACTCTTTTGGTCAAAGGGTGAAAGTTTAAGGTACGGACAAATTGGGGAAAGTTGATGCCACGACACAAGCTGGAGGCTTATGCCACGACAAGTTGGAAGCTGGAAGCCTATGCGACGACAAGTTGAAAGCTTTTACCACGACACAGGCTGGAAGCTTATACCACGACCCTACTCTATTCCAAGCGGAACTCATCGTCAGCGGCGTTGTCACCGTACAGCGGCAAGTAGCGGTAATAGACTTCCAGAGTCATGCAGTTCATGGAAGTCTGGTAGAGACGTCCGCCGGCTTTATCGGCGTGACCCCCGCCTGGTTCCCAACTACCAGCACTTACACCTTTCTTATCCTGAGATGCAATCAGGCTATCTCGCATCGGTGGGTTCCAGTCTTTCCATTGGCGACCGCCGATATGCTTCATGACTTGAGACGCATAATAGTTGTAGTAAGCATTGGCAGTTTTTCCAACATCTGGACCTTTCTTGGACATCAATTCGGTGCCATCGACAATTCCTGGAGCATCTTTTTGCCATCCCATGTACATGCGGCAGAGCAATCCGATGGCGGTTCGCGCGTCAGCAATTGGTCGTCCCGGCGGACCAGCGTATCCGTAGAAGGCTCCACTATCGATCGAAACGCTATCGAGGAATTTCTCAGCCAACTTAAGTGTTTTCGGGTTGATTTCGAGACCGCCAATTTTGCCACTTTTGAGTGCCATCAACTGCCAGCCCACAGCGGATGTGTCGCCAGCTTGTCTCGGTTGGTATCGCCAACCACCGCCATTAGGGTCTTGAGCGTCTTCGATAAACCAAATCGTTCCTTGAGCAAACGGTTTGAGGTAGGGGTCTTTGGTCATCGCAAAGGCTTCGCAGAACACGATCGAGACCAGACCGTGCGAGTACATGGAGCCTTGTGGTTCGAGATACGAGATGCCTCGACCGCTGGGCTTGCCTCTCGTCATCAGGAATTTCAAACCAGCTTCGACTTGACGTTTGTAGGTTCCTGTTTTGTGAGTGTTTCCATATCCGAGCAAGGGCAGGAGAGCCATCGCCGTCGCGCCATTGCGGGCTTGGGAGTGGTGACCTGGGTCGGGACTACTGCGATGATCTCCAGGGCCAACGGTGTGGTCGAAGTTCCAGCCACCATCGGGAAGTTGGTGATCAACAATCCATTTGAGTGCTCGCTCGACGGCTTCTTCGGAACTGGCGTTGCCACCGTATTTCTTGAGGGCTTGAGCTTTGCCGTCACCCGAGCGACTGCCAGTTTCGTTATCGCTACTGGCATCCGACATTTGTCCCATTTCCGCCATGTCGAAAGTGGAATCTTCCAGCCCAACAATGTTGCCCAGTTCGACCACGGCTTCCGGAAGCGAGACTTCCATTTCGGTAGTCATTTCGCTGGGAGCCTCTTCGGAAATTTCAGTTTCCAGCAATTCTGATTCCTCGAATTC
>JBGSKR010000060.1:0-5776 GCA_041741135.1 Mariniblastus sp. | reverse complement strand
CGCGTTCGATATAACCAAACGCTTCCGACGGATGATCGGGCTTGATGCCAAAAGTGACGATTTGCGCCGGATCATTCTCGATCAGTTTGGCGGCGTGCTTCAAAGCAGACTGAAACACTGCGTCGGGGCCAATGACATGATCGGCGGGCATCATGATCATCGTCGCGTCCGGGTCTTTGGCGGCAATCCAAGCAGCGGCCAGCCCAACTGCCGGAGCCGTATCTCGCTTGGCCGGTTCGCCAATGATTGACGCGGCGGGCACGCTGGGAAGTTGCCTTGCGATCGGCGCGACCAGCGATTGGTTGGTAACAATCAGCAAATTTGATTGATCCACCAATCCTTCGAGGCGATCAACGGTGGCTTGGATCATCGATCGTGGACCGGTGAGGTTAAGCAATTGTTTGGGATTCAGTTTTCGGCTGGCTGGCCAGAAGCGAGTTCCGGCTCCGCCTGCCATGATGGTTGCGTGAAGCATTTTTTTTTAGTTTTAAGTAGTCAGTTTTCAGTAGTCAGTTTTCAGTTTTCAAGTCTCAGATTTCAGGCTTCGAAGTAAGTCGGGCGTTCGATGGTGATGTTGGGCGGCATCTTTCTCGACAACTGTTCGACATCGAGCGCAAACAACGGGTTTATCTCGACAGGCGTGCCAGGCTTAACTTTCACTCCAGCTTCGGTCAGCCAGCGAGTATGCAAGTCGATGATTGCTTGCTTGACATGTTGCGGAGTTTCCGTCGGCGCCGGTGCTGCATTCTTGACGGCGCAGAATCCGTCCGCCGGATCAACTTCGCAGACGATGGGATTTCTCGCGAGCGGCAGCAGATCAAAAATGAATTTTTCAAACTTGATCGCGTTGGCTGTTGCTGGCTCAATCGTCTGACCAGTCGAGTCGACAAAAGCGACCTTTTTGTGGGCACGATGGAACGGTAGCGAGTCCGCGTTGGCGACGGCTCGCCGCAGAAAATCAGCTTCGAAAATATGAAAGGCAATGCTGCCAGGCCAAAGTCTTAGCGTTCCATCAGGGTTCGTTTCGCGGGCATTTTCTTCCGGCAGATCGCTGTATTCGATAATCCGCGCCACGCCATCAATCATCACGACGACGCCGACCTTTTGAAGCGGATCGGTTTTGCGAATCACTTGAGAAGTCATTTCGGAATGTGACTGAAGGTGGTATCCCAGCAAAGCCGGGCTGCCGATTTGAATTAGCGGATTATCGACTTGACCGTAAAACAAATGTTGAATTCCTCGCTCTTGCATGTGACCAAGGCAGCCGGATTTTGCCAGCGCGGCAAGCATTCCTCCGTGACCATCGGGGCTGGCGAAAATGGTGGCTTTGTCTTCCATGAGCAGCTTGCCGTCTTGATCGACGGCGGGCATGGTTCCCTGACAGAAGATTTTTAGATCATCATCGTCCAATCCAAAATTGCTGTGCTCCGCGAGGAACTGCTTCGTTTCTTCATCCGTGGGAGGACTGGTCATCACGTAGAGGGGAATTCGCACACCGAATTGATGGGAGCGAGCGCGGATTAAGTCGATGTGCATTTCGAACAGCGAGCGGTCGCTGATGGGGCCGATGCGAAACATGCCTTTGGGGTGATCGAAACCCAATCGACTCCCCTGCCCTCCGGCGACCAAAATCATCCCGACTCGACCATGAGCGAGCGCTTCATTGCCCAATTCGATAGCGCGATTGCAGGATGCGGAATCGGCAAAATCATCCAACGTGATCGCTGGTGGTACGGTCGCAGCAGAAGCCATCTCCGCCCAACTCTCATCAGAACTGGAAGACTGGTACAGTTTCTGAATGAGAGCGAAATCAATGTTCTGAATTTGATCGGCTAAAGTTTCTTGCTGCTTTGCATCTAGCTTGTCCCAAAACTGGAGCAGATGCGTTTGCTGATAGGGTTTCAGTAAATTTTCGAGTTGCTGTTTCATGTTGGCTCAAAGAAATCAAGTTGTACTTTATGCGGTGACGATGGCTTCGACGAGCAAGCGGGTTTCGAGTGCTGCTGGCTGGGGCAACACCACTTCTAATCTCGCTCCAAATTTTTGCCGGTCGGTGACTCGAACACGAGCGGTTTCGTTTTCGACGACCATCGCTTCGACCGATGGAACGTTAGACAGCGGCGGCGAAAAGGGAATGTGTAAAATCGCTCGCTGCTGTTCGACGGAAAACGAACAGCGAAAATAAGCCACGAGGGTTTCCGCATCAGCCGTTTGAGTTCGAACAATGTGTTGAACGAGTGAAGGATCGTTCAAAATCTGTTCCAGCATGAGCTCCGGATCAATCGCCGACGCTGCGTCGCCTTCTTCGGCGGCAAGGTGTTCGGCGAGCAATGGGTTGGTTGGCTGGATCATCGTTGAATTATTGGTTAACTGTGGCATAAGCTTCCGGCCTGTGGTTTGACTGTTTCTAAAGGCAACTGCGGAACTTTAACGTACCCCAAAATGGTCTTTCCATTATTCATAACTGTGAATACTAATACGTGCTCCCACGGCTCACGCAATCGTTGTTATACACATCCTTTTTGATCGCGAAATCAAAGCCCCAGTCGGGGCGATAGCGATTAGCCCATGGCGTGAGCCATGGGAATCAGTCACCCCACCACACCCAAAGCCCCAGTCGGGGCGATACCCGCTCAGCAACGATTGCTGTCGCCCCTCACCGGGGCTTAAGTTTTTTTCTGTTCGAACTCCCACGGCTCACGCCGTGGGCTATTTGCTGCCGCCACTACCGTGGCTAAACAACGCAACCGCCGTGGGCGGTACATTGACAGCAGGCAATTGCCCAAAGGATCACAAGCTGGAAGCTTACGCCACACAAAAAAAAGCAGCCTGGAAACTTCCAAGCTGCTGTGAAGATAATTGAATTCTGGGTTGCCATAAATGGCAATATTCCGTTTCGAGAGAAATCGAAACTACGCACTCGCCGAAGCAGCGGCTTTTTCAGCCAATTGCGCGGCCGCATCGGTGTTTTCCCAAGTGAATTCTGGCTCGGTGCGACCGAAATGTCCGCCTTCTGCCGTTTTTCGGAAGATCGGACGACGCAATTTCAGGTAATCAATGATGCCTTTCGTGGAAAGCGGAAAATGCTCTTTCACGATTTCGCAAATCAAGCCGTCATCAACCGTACCCGTACCCTGCGTATCAACATGGACGCTGACCGGATCCGCAACACCGATGGCATAAGCCAACTGAATCTCGCAACGTCGAGCCAATCCAGCGGCGACGATGTTCTTGGCGACGTGACGAGCCATGTAAGCCGCACTGCGATCGACTTTGGTGGAGTCTTTACCACTGAACGCACCACCACCGTGTCGGCCCCATCCGCCGTAAGTATCGACGATGATTTTGCGACCGGTCAAACCGCAGTCACCGTGAGGGCCGCCGATTTCGAATTTGCCAGTTGGGTTAATGTGATACTTAATGTCGCCTTTGTTGAGTTCGGCAGGTAAGCACGGATCAATAATTTTGTTCTTGATAAACTCCTGCAGCGTAGCAAGGTCGACTTGCGGACCGTGCTGCGTAGAAACCACCACAGTATCGATCCGGACGGGCGTGTCACCATCGTACTCAACAGTGACTTGGCTTTTCGAATCGGGACGAAGCCAGTCGACTTCTTTGCCAAAACGGGCTTTATTCAATCTCGCCAGAATTTTGTGCGACAGAGCAATCGGCAGCGGCATCAACTCTGGCGTATCATCGCAAGCAAAACCAAACATCAGGCCTTGGTCGCCTGCACCGTCGCGGTCAACGCCCATCGCAATGTCCGGAGACTGCTGATCGAGTCTCACAATGACTTCGCAACTGTCGCAGCCGATGCCGGTTGCCGAATCGGTGTAACCCACATCACGCATCACGGAGCGAACCAATTTTTCCACATCGACAACGGCAGTTGAAGTGATCTCACCGGCAATCACACATAGCTCCGTAGTGACCATCGTCTCACAAGCCACGCGGCTTTTCGGGTCTTGAGCCAACATTGCATCCAAGACGCTGTCGGAAATTTGATCCGCCAGTTTATCCGGATGGCCCATGCTGACAGATTCGCTGGTGAACAAATATTTTCCAGAAGCCACAATACTCTCCTCGATACAAAAGGGTGCACTGGTTCCAATGTCAGGGGACATTCAAACCAGTCGGATGGTGATGAAAACCAAGACACAAGATTCTCACGCGAAAATCTCTTAATGCCAGGCCTCACATTGTAACTAGAAGTGAGGGTACTTCTCAACCAGCTAAATTGGTGCGAAAGCTGGAATTTTAAGCTTGGACGCGTGTAGTGGCTTTTCTGATTGGAGCCATGGCAAGCTTCATTCGGTTGATCGTTACAATCAGAACCAGAAGACTCTAATTCTCGTCCAACATACTCAACAACCTTTCGACAGTACGCTCCGAGGCTCCATGATGAAGCAAGACTTCCGCCTGAGCCCGCGAACCAATCGCACTTGCCCATTTGGGATCAGTCAGATTTCGTCGCACAAATTGCATCCACTGCTCTTGATCCGCAACTACGGTCGCAGCGTCAGCGGCCAACAAATGGGCCACCACATCGCGAAAGTTTTGCGTGTTTGGCCCGAAGGAAACAGGAATCCCATACGCGGCTGGCTCGATCATGTTTTGACCGCCGCGAGATCCAAGACTGCCGCCAACATAAGCCATGTCAGCCACTCCCCACCAAGCCGACAGCTCTCCAATTACATCAATGACGAGTACAGATTGTGGCGGCCATGTGTTAATCGCAGAGCTAAAATCAGAGTTCAATGTGGATCGGCGAACGACCGACAAATCCATTTCTTCCAAAGCATGAACCAGTTGCGGAACCCGATCAGGGTGACGAGGTGCGAGTATCAAACGCAGTTTCGGAAACTCGCTGTGAATTAGCCGATAAACTTCCGCCGCGATCAAGTCTTCCTCTACCTGGGTGCTGCCCGCCAGCAGGACCGTTTCATCCGGTTTGACCTCAGCCAGTCGCGCGAGCGCTACCGTCGCCGGATTCTGACGATCGGTTTGCACGCCATCAAATTTGACACTACCCGTCACGAAGACAACTTCCGGATCACAACCCATCGCGATGAAGCGATCCGCATACGCCTGATTTTGCGCGGCCACAAAATTCAGTCGAGCAAAACTCGATGACAGCAAGAATCTCCATTTCTGATACCCGCGAAAACTCGCGTCGCTGAGACGCCCGTTGATAACGGCCAATTTTGGCGGAAGACTCATTTCATCCACCGCGCGAACTACTCGAAAATCCTTGGCCACTCTCAGAAAGCTTGGCCAGATCTCCAGTTCCGCCAAGACGATCAAACTTGGACGAACGCGGCGCAACGCATTCTTAATCGCCCAAGTAAAATCGAATGGAAAAAAGAACACGCTGCTGCAACCGAACCGACCAAAATATTTCTTGTTGGCCAGATCATAGCCTGTCTCGGTGGTCGTCGAAACAACGATCTCGATCTCGGGGCGCTGCTGATGAATACGCTCAATCAACGGCAAGAGCAAGTTGACTTCGCCGACGCTGACCGCGTGAAACCAGATGCAATTTCGCGCCGATTCTCGTCGCGGTACAAACCCAAGTAGTTTTTGCGTCCAACCGCGTCGATTTTTCCCGTACCGCAAATACCGCCATACCAACCAAGGCGAAACGAACAGCAGAACCGTGGCGTATACGATATTGAGTAAATAGCTCACGATTGAAGACAACGCCGTGAAGCATTTTGTAGCGGAACGGCGCGAGCCGTCCGGTAATTCTTACTGGTTACGAACCGGAGGGCTTGCG
>JBGSKR010000059.1:0-2734 GCA_041741135.1 Mariniblastus sp. | reverse complement strand
TCGGTTGCCTCCAGCAGCGTGTCAGCCGCTGCAGCGCCACATGGATTATTGTGTTTGATCACGCTGCAAGCCGGTAGGTCTTGCAAGCGAACAATCGCCAACGCGCTGTCGAGGTCGAGCAAATTGTTGAAGGAAAGTTGTTTCCCATTCAACTGCCGGGCGTTGACAAGATTGGCGTCGCGGCATTCATCCGAGCCGTACAAGGCGGCTTGTTGATGACTGTTCTCGCCGTACCGCAGTGTTTCCTTGCGGTTGAAGTGTAACTGCAACGTTGACGGAAACGTCTCACCCTCGGATTGGCCGGAGAAATATTCGGAAATCGTTTTATCATATTCGGCGGTGTGCAAGAATGCTTGAACCATCAGATGATGTCGAAGTGTCGGAGAAGTGCAGCCAGCCGATTTAATTTCGGTGAGGATGGAACTGTACTGTCGAGGATGACATGCGACCGTAACAAAGTCGCTATTCTTTGCCGCCGCACGGATGAGGCTTGGCCCACCAATATCGATCTGCTCGACAGCTTCGTGCTGGAGAATTCCAGGGCGAGCGATAGTGGCAGCAAACGGATAGAGATTCACAACGACCAATTCGAATGTATTGATCGAGTGGGCAGCCAACGATTCCTGATCTGCGGTCAGATTGCGACGGGCCAGAATTCCAGCGAAAATTTTCGGATGCAACGTTTTGACTCGCCCATCCATCATTTCAGGAAACTGGGTGTACTCGGCTACGTCGATGACGGGAACACCGCTTTTCTCAAGGTGTCTGCGGGTGCCGCCGGTCGAGTAAATTTCAATTCCCTGTTCGACGAGTCCTTGGGCAAAATCAACGACACCAAGTTTATTGCTGACGCTGATAATGGCGCGTTTGATTGGTGGTGAATCCATAGAAGAATTGAGGAGAATTGAGGAAGGCGGAAAATGGGGGCAAGTGGGCTCCGTCGAACCGATTCCCGAGAAACTGCCGATGGCTGGAAGCAAGTTGCGATTCCACGTCGGGTATTGTGAAAGCTTGAACCGATTTCGTCAACCGGATGAGAGTCGAACGCAGTGGTTGAGATGGCTTCAAGTATCTTCTAATTCTTAACCGCGCCCGATTAATTCTCTCGCCCTTGAAGCCGCAAAATTTTGATGAGGGCGGATGTAGGAGACAAATTTAGACAAGCATTCGACCGTCCCCTGCCGCTCTAGTTCAATTTTGTGCGATCCTTAAAACACGGCAGCGCAGTTTTGAAGTTTTATCGAATCCCAAAGGGATCGTCAGGAATGGTTGAAGGCGTGGACGGTGTCGAAGGCGCTGACGGAGCTGAAGGCGTCGACGGCTCGGGCTGGGTCGGTGCGAACGGATCGCTAGATTTCGGCAAAGATGGGGAAGGACTGGGCGCGAACGGATCCTTGGAGTCTGTCGTTGGGGTTGTCGTAGGCTGCTGACCAAAAGGATCGATGGAGTCTGGCGAACTGGGTGTCGCAGCAGGTTTGGTAGCAAAAGGATCATCGTCAGCCTTGAACGGGGCAGCAGGATCTTTCGCATTGACATCGCCCGCTTGTTCTTGCAAGGCACCTGTTGCTTTGCCAGGCTTCGAATTTACCGCTGCCGTTGCCGCCAATTCGTCGTCATGGAAAATGGGATACTGGGAACTCGTTTCTCGCAGACACTGCACCAAGCCATTGGTGTTGGCAAAATAAAGGCGATCCGTCTGTTGGTTTGGCAGAATCATATCCATATCACCCGCATCGACTCGACTAAGAATCGCACCGGTTTTTGCGTTAACCACCAGTAGCTTTTCATCTTGATCTTTAAGGTACATCCGGTCGCGGCTGGCTCCCACATAGCTGGAGATGCGGGTCAGTGGCACTGGCCAGAGAAATTCGCCAGTCGCAGCATCGATTCGCAGCATGCGATTTCGGATCGTAATCACATACAGGCTGTCACCAAGAGCAATCGGCGATTGCGTGATCCCATCGCTAGCGGAAACTTCCCAGAGCATCGAACCATATTGCTCAATCGCGTAGACGAAACCATCAAGAGAACCCGTGTAGAGAACGCCGTCTTGAAAAGTTGGACGGCTGTCGATGGGTCGGTCGGCCTTCAGGCGAAAGCGAACCGATTTTTGGCGGCTGCCGTTGATGGCAGCGACATTTAAATGTCCCGCCGTTGTGGGCCAGGAAACTGTTTCATCCGAGAGCACCGGTTTTGCCGTGGCTGCTCCGAGTGCGACGAGGGTAAAAGTTTCAAAACCAGATTCGTCGATGTGAAAAACTTCCATTCGTCCATCGACCAGAGGAACATAAATCTTGTCCTCGGACACCGCTGGACCAGCCGCCGGAGCCGTTTTGCATTCCATCGACCACAAGATTTTTCCATTGGATGAATCGAGGCAATAAACGCTTGAGCCATTGATCGCCGCGATGTATTTATTACTCGCTCCGATTCCGACATTCGGAAAACGATAGGAACCGATTTCCGTTTTCCATTCAGTGCGACCTGTGTCGGCATTGAGGGCGATGACGATGCCTTCGCCGGTCAGCAGATAAATTCTGGATTCAGGAAGTGTGTATTGGTCGGTGGTAATTTCCGGATTCTCGATACCCTTGTTTTTCAGCTTCGCTGTCAGGATTTCTTTTTTAACGGACATGTACTCGACGGCTCCGTCGAGTCCAAACGGTTCGCCAAACGCATTGAAATCATGTTGCGAAATGACTTCACGTGTACCGCCACCTTCGAGCACGAAATA
>JBGSKR010000058.1:0-6805 GCA_041741135.1 Mariniblastus sp. | reverse complement strand
GAATTGCTCGATCAGCAAGGCAATCGAATTCACACCGGCAAAACCCACGGTCCCGCCAAGGAGTTCGCTGAAGATTTTACTCGTCACTATTCCGAGCTCGCAGATAAATATCCGGTCTACCGAAAATTGAAAAATGTGTTTGATCTGGCGATGGTTGCTGGCTTGATCCAAGAAGCCGAGCTTGCGGAGAGAACGGGAACTCAGTGGAGCTATTTCGCCACGAGCAATCCGCAATCGGTGTTACATGAAGAAGTGTCAACTAGCGAGAGTGAGGCGAGTTATCTCCCGCGATTGGCTCCCGCCGCCAAAGAAGTCGACACCATCATGAACGAACGCATCATCAAAGTTCGCAAACCGCAATCAACTTTGGTACACACGATCTTGGGTGTCAGTGGCGGTGTGCAAGTCGATTTTTCACCAGTCGTTGCTAAGGAAAAAATTCAGGACGTAACCGACGAAGAACTGGCTCCTGCGAGATTTCGCGACGTTCCCGCCGATCCCAATCGTTGGTGGTGGAACTGAGACCAGCGACGGATTGTTGCCGCGTCGATAAACGCAATGTTTGCGACCAGCATGACTAATCCAAAGGTCATCATTCCCATTGCAACTCCGATTCCAAGATGCGTGAACACGGCCATTCCCAACATCAACGGTCGTGTTAATTTTGGCCAGACAAGTGCTGCGTAGCCGACTTCCCAGATTATGGTACCAAGCGTGATCAGGCTGACCAGCCACATCCAATCTGCCATCCAAGTCAAATCCAGCGTTTGATATTCGTAACTCGCGATCGAATACCAGATCGCTTGTCCGTTCCACCAAGTATCGCCTTGCAGTTTTCCCAATCCGGCAAACAAGTACACCACACACAAGTGCAACTGGATCAGCCGAATCGCGATATTGCTGGAAACATCTTTGACGATGGCGACTTCGTGATCGGAATCGCGTGCCGCACGTCGTCGTCTCCATTGGTCGATGGAAAATGCTCCACCCGAATTTCCAATCGCCAGATACAAACATAAGAACGCCATGATCTGATCGAGCCCAAACAAAGCTCCAGTGGCTCGGTTGGAATAAGAGATCACCAATAACGCCGTCAACACCGCCGTGACGCGAGTGCAACATCCAAATGTAAACAAACCCACGATCAATAAAGTCAAACCGTGTGCGATCCAGACTGCGTTCGGCGAATGCAGCCAATCAAAATGGCTCCACGCCGGTTGCCCAAGTAGCATTGATCGATATTCTGGTCGCAGAACGCCTTGCTCACCAAAAAACGTGAGCAACTCGCCTGACCAAACCAGCATCGAATAAAACACGATCATACCTGTGCATAACCGAATCAAACCCAACGTCGCCGGATCGGTTGGCTGAAACCAGAATTGATCCCAACTGGCAATCCACTTTCGCCAGTAATTCTGAATTACGGCAGTTGCGAGTTCTGGATTTGCTGATGAATTCACTGGGCACCGCCGATCAATTCGCCGGGCTCGCGCGCGGAATCAGGTAGTGGTAGCGCATCTCGCTGCCCGACGCCGCTCGGAGGCGAGTCATTTTCACGATCACTCACATCCTGTTCGGGGAGCGGTTCCAGCGAAATCATTTCTCCGGCTTCGTTTAAACGAAACTCACCGATCTTCGTCAGCGGCGAGAGAAACTTTTCGTCGTTCAGTTTGTCACCCGTCAGCACTTGTACTGGAAACGGAAGGTTCCGCTCTTGGACAAACAATTCGATCTGCTGGCCGCCCTTGGCTTTCAACAAATGCTCGGCAACGGCAGCAACCAGCATCTGGATGCGAGGGATTGATCGATCATAGCCTTCCTTCAGTTCAATTCGTTCGCGGGCGATGCGTTCGCTCAATTTCTGTTTGCCGTGCGTGCGTAAGGCGATGACTTGTTGAGCCAGTT
Organism: Mariniblastus sp.; assembly: GCA_041741135.1. Classification (GTDB taxonomy): domain Bacteria; phylum Planctomycetota; class Planctomycetia; order Pirellulales; family Pirellulaceae; genus Mariniblastus. The sequence goes on along the minus strand of JBGSKR010000058.1, from coordinate 4,900 downwards.
CGCTATCCGCTTCTGCAAAGGTTTCCGCATCCGGAGTCATCGAGTGTTCTTGAAAGATCGTTTCGCTCAGCATGAACCAGCGATGGTACATCAGGCGTGGCCAGATTTTTTCGCGATCAGGAAACTGGCCAGTCGTCTCGTTTCCCGCATCATCGACCATTTTGTAAACGACTAAATGGCCTGGCCCCGGATCGGGCGCGAAAAATCGATAGCCATGTCCCAAGAATAAGGCCCGATGTGCCGGCGAAACAAAGTCCGCCATTGGTCGAGTCAGAAACTCCGACCCAACCGGATTCGAAAGTGGCCCGAGTAAAAGGATCGCCATGTAAGCCAATAACGCGATCGAGACTACGACCCGAATGGTACGAGAATCGAACAGCGAACGTCGAGTCGCTAACGACTCGTTCGCTACAGACTTCGACTCAACATCGTGTGCAGCAGTTAGCCCAGATTCGGTTTTGGGAATTCGAGATGAATTTTTCTTGGACATCTCAGGTAGTTTAGCTCGTGCTGAAGCTTTCACCTGAAAGTTCGGTTGCGAAATCGATACTGCGACGAGTTGTCAAACAAAGAAAGGTGGGAATTGCCGGGTCGTAGCGAATTTAGGAGTAAGGAGGGTTGGCCAACATCAACTGGGCTTTGGAGAATGCAGGCCTATTTTCATGCCTCTATTTTCTTAGCAAATCGAAGCATCTTCAACTGTTGGTAAGAAGATGCGATTTCTTAATCTTTGGATCACAAATCGATTCTTAGAATCTTGATCTTGCGATGCAAACAAAAAACCCTGCCAGTCGTGGGGACTGACAGGGCTTGTCTCTGACGCAGAGTTGAGAAACTACTCAAACAACCTCTGTCAAAATTCCGGAAATGGCTAACTTCCGTTAACCCATCGAAAAATCACCGTAGGACTCTCCAAGACTAACGTGATACGATTTGGCCAGCGGCGGCATCGAAATCGAAGTCCAGCGAATAAGTCTCACCGGCCAACAGATTCATGGTTCGCTCTTGGGTTACTACTTTACCATCTCGAACAACCGAGACTTCCACGGTGTAATTTTTCCAAGTCATACCCTCATCCAATTTGCTAGTAACGTAGTGACGTGTCACGCCGCTAGTGGAAGTTTCTTTGCCGCACAATTTGACCGTGGCATCGGCTGGAACGTTCAATGCCAACGAAGTCGTGGGAGCCGAATCAAAATCCATGGCGACCGTTTTCGACTCGCCAGTGGCGATGGCAACCAATTGTGTGCGAACTACTTCTTTTCCATCTCGCGTGACAACGGCTTTGACGTTGTAGTGATACTCACTGTCGGCTTTTAAGTTCCGAGAAACATAAGAGCGAGTTTCACCTTCAGTCGTCGTCCGTTTGTCATTGATGAACACAACGGCGTCGCGAGGAACCACCAGTTTCAGAACAGCACGATGACCTACTGGGCGAGTGATTTGAGTGCTGTCATCCGCTTCTGGGCCAGGCAATCCAGGAGGTGTTGGCTGATTGGTCGAATCAGCTCCGTCCGAAGGTTTCGACGGTGCAGGAATTCCGTTCGATGGCTCGATATAGACGCCACTAGGTGACGTTGCGTCGAGCGAATGTTGAACCCCACCATCATAAACACCCGAATCATAAACAGGCGACGAGAAGCTTGTTTCTTGGGGACCAGAATAGATCGCCCCGTCCGATGAGTATCCGCCGTCGTAGCTGTCTAACGAACCAAGATAACCCGATCCCAAACTGCCGTAGGAAGCTCCCGACGAACCGAAACCGTAGCCAGTGCTACCGCCGGTCGAACCACCGCTTGAGCCACCACCAGAAACGTGACTGTATGCAGAACCAGTTGAACCAAGTGATCCAAGCGAACCGCCGGACGAACCACCGCCCACGAATCCGCCGGAAGAACCACCCGAACCACCCGAATTTCGACTGCCGATACGACCAAGCAGGTTCCGGATAGGGCCGCTTCCGCCCAAAAATCCACCTCGACTCAAACCACCGCCGCTGCCCAAGCTACCACCGCGACTTCCGCCGCTGCCCAGGCTACCACCGCGACTTCCCCCACTGCCAAGGCTGCCGCCCCAGCTTCCACCATCTGCGTCAACCGATTGGACGTTGGCGAACAACATCCCTGACGACAAAACGGCGGCAAATACAAATTTTCGCTGCTTACTACCAAAAACACGTCCGCAAAAGTTCCTTAACTGACTCATTAATCTCTCCTCAAGGTGAATGTCACGACAGGAAGTAAAAATATACCTGACGCCTCTAGAATAACTGGTAGTCTAGGCAGTTCAAGAGGTTGAGGAAAAATTTAGCGACTTAGATGATTGTCCGGATTTTTGGTGATCGGGTAGTGAATTTCACTTGCCGTTCTAACGATTTTTGCCTCTTCAGGGCTGAGCTTGCACGGTAACGTTGTCAAACTGAGCGGTTCCGGTTGCACCGAATAATCCGACCCGCACGATCGACTCCCGCGTCCCTTGCGGTACACGAATCTCACGGTGAATATGCTGCCAGCGATGCGTTCCGTGGAAAGGACCAATCGTAACCGTGTTCAACTCTTCTCGCTCGCTGTCATAAAACGTAATGAAAGCACTCGGCAAGTCTTGGGGACGCGGTCCAGGGCGAACATCTTCGCACGAAAAGGAAATAGAAAACTTCAGCCTCGGCACCTGGCGGCCATCGATGGCAAAGCCTTGCATCAAATGCGACAACTGACCGGGAACGTCATTTTTAAATTCAACGAAGTGGGTTCCACTGGGCGCACTCGAGTCCTCCACCAATTCGGTCAGGCGTTGATAATACCAACCCTTTACAAATCCGTTCTCATCAACACCATCTTCAAAATTTCCGTTGAGCAGTCGAGGGTTCGCTGGATCAGGCAACACGTTCCGTTTGGCTTCTGCCGTACCCGTCATCGGCACAAACAAGGTAGGGCGAAGTGCTTTACGAACCATGACACCATCTTTCTTCACCATCAAATACAGCGTCTGCTGGTGCCGCTGCCCCATTGGAACAACAATCATTCCGCCTTCTTTCAATTGATCAACCAACGGTTGAGGGATGTCTTCTGGCGAACAAGTGACGATGATTTTGTCAAACGGTGCGTGTTCTTCCCAGCCCAGGTAACCATCGCCGACTTTCGTAAATACATTGTCATACTTTAGTTTCTTGAGAACTTTGGCCGCCGTCACTCCCAGTGATTCAACAATTTCAATCGAGTAGACTTCTTTGACCAACGGACTGAGAATGGCGGCCTGATATCCGCTCCCAGTGCCGATCTCCAGAACTTTGTCGGTCGGTTGCGGATCGAGCGATTCGGTCATGTAAGCGACGATAAACGGGGAAGAAATCGTTTGCGATTCGCCAATCGGAATTCCCGCATCAAGGTAGGACTGTGTCTTGCGAATCTTGCGAGGGACAAACTCATGGCGGGGCGTCGCCAACATCGCTTTCAGCACTCGTGGATCAGTCACGCCAGCTCGCTTGACGGTGATCTCAACCATCTGAGCTCGCTGCTGCGCATAAACCTCATGATCCGTTTGTGCACTGGCATGAATCGATGGGATCGTAACGAAAGCAGAGACGAGACAAGCCGGGATCAAGCTTAACCGGGAAATTTGTTTATTCGCCATAAGTACAATGGACCTGTTGGTGTTAAACTAAAATTGACCCGCTGAAACCCGGATACAGGAAATCTGATATGACCGCCGCAAACACAAGTCAACCTTCCAGCGAGAAAGCGGCGACTGCATTTATTTTACCATTCATCGCTTTTATGGTAATCGCCAGATTTTTTCCGAATTTTTCCGAGTGGAACGATTCTGCGGATTCCACCGATTCGGGAGCGTTTGCAGCAAGTGCGACCCAGCAAGCGATTACTTTCAGATACACGATGTTGGTCGCAGTTCAGGTCTTGGTCGCAGTGGGGCTGTTGACCTATTTTCGCAAAATTTACATTCAGCATTTCCCACTTAAGCTATCGCTTTTGTCGGTGCCGGTCGGCGTGATCGGAGTCGTGTTGTGGATCGCATTATGCGAATTGCATCTCGAAAAAAGTTTCTATGCACTCGTCGGGCTGAACTCGCTGGCATCCGTTCGACCAGCGTTCAACCCCTTCGAAAGTATCGCCGATGAAAGTTCACGCACTCTGTTTCTGGTATTGCGTTTTTCGTTGCTGGCTCTGCTGGTGCCAATCGTGGAAGAATTGTTCGTGCGCGGATGGCTGGTTCGGTGGGTACACGATGTGAATTGGGAATCCGTCAACCTGCGAGGACTTTCCTGGGGAGCTTTACTCGCACCATCGATTTATGGAGTTGTGACCCATCCGACGGAAGCAATTGCAGCAATCCTCTGGTTTGGATTGGTGACTTGGCTGATGCATCGCACCGGCAATTTATGGGACTGCGTGATGGCGCATGCGGTGACCAATCTGCTGCTCGGAGTTTATGTCGTGCGATACTCGGCATGGCATCTCTGGTAAAAAATCTGCCGTGCGAATATTGTTCACGACTCCAAACAAAAACAACAGCAACAAATTTTGCAGCGGAATGATCGACACATCGTGGAACATGCCGTTGATTGCGTAGTTCAAAATCATCACGATCATCAGCAACCCAAACACGCGTTGCCAATAATCAAGCTCCGAATGCTTCCACAGCGACCAACTTTGAAATCCCATCGTCAACAAAGTCGCTGCCAGTACGCTGAATCCGACTAACCCCAACTCCGTCAGATACGCCAGAAATACATTGTGCTGCATGAAGGACTTTGTGCTGGATAGCGGTCGGCCAGAGTGGGGGTCTTGCAAGTACGGATATTTCTCGCGAGTGTATTGGCCAAAACCGCAGCCCAGCAGCGGACGGTCTTGAAACATCTTCCACGCCACGATCGTAAACAGTGGGC
>JBGSKR010000057.1:0-7641 GCA_041741135.1 Mariniblastus sp. | reverse complement strand
AAGTGCTCATTCACCTCGATTGCGAATGGACAATCTTCCGTTCGCACACGGTTACCCTGGTCGTTATCCTAAAGGAGCCAACTTTTGCCTAGATGCTTCGTCATCCAACCGTTTGACGGTGGTAAATTCGACAAGCGATTCGACGACGTCTTCGAGCCAGCGATTCGAGCCGCCGATCTTGAGCCGTATCGTGTCGATCAAGATCCCGCTGCAAGCGTTCCGATCGAGGCGATCGAGGATGGCATTGCGTCTGCGGCGGCGTGTTTCGCCGAGATCACGACCGACAATCCCAACGTGTGGTACGAGCTCGGCTTTGCCTTCGCTTTAGGAAAACCAGTTGTCATGGTATGCTCTGACGAACGATCTGGCGGAAAATTTCCTTTTGACATTCAGCATCGCACGATCACTACTTACAAGGTCGATTCACCTCAAGATTTCAACGCACTGAGAGTCCGTATCACGGACAGGCTAATCGCATTACTTAAGAAACACGATGCGCTCAAATCAATTAGCGCGGATAACCGCCTATCCGCGATTGAAGGACTTTCTCAATCAGAGCTGATTGTTCTGGCCGCCGCCGCAGGAAATTGTCTCGATCCAGATGATTCAATCTCGGCGTATTCAGTACGCAACGACGTTGAGCAATCAGGCTTCACACCCGTGGCGTTCTCAATCGGAATGCGTCGCCTAACGACCAAAGGTCTGATTTCTGTCAGCACAGAATCTGATTGGAATGGTATTGTATCGAGCATGTTGACGATCACAGCCAACGGTTGGTCATGGATAGAGGAGAACGAAGACAAATTCGTCCTGAAAGAACAACCCAAGGCGCCCCCTGACGAGGACATTCTATTTTAGGATAACAATGTGAAGAACCGTGACGGCGGCAACGCTGGTTCGACATGCGGCGATTCGCTTTGACCAGCGAGTCCTTTTTTTTGTTGCCCAGTTTAGGTTGCGATCATGGCCGATTCATACGTTCGAGATTGCAACAAATGTTTTCATCCCATTCGGATGGCCGAAATGGATGATGGTCAGTGGCTGCCATTTGAGACTGATGGTAGCGGAAAGCACGATTGTGGGAGTGGCCGTTCGCAAACAACAACTCAAGCTCATTCAACTGAAACATCCACAAAGCTCAGTCCACCTCAGCCGTCGCGACGTCATTCCGATACAAGTCGCGATTTCGAAACTCCATCGCAACTTCCAGTCCCGGCAGGCTGCTTCTTTATCATGGCGATTCTTGTTGTTTTGACCTGGGCAATCGGTTAAACGACTAACTTGTCTGCGACTTGCAAACGACTACGATATTCTACTGAGTTTAAAAATTACCATTTTCATCAACTCAACCTACAACCACCCATCTCGATGAAACGATTCATTTACGCTTTTGGCTCCTGCTCAAAATCCCAACCGGCCTTCACTCGAATTTTTTGGTCGCCAATTCTCGTGATCGCTACGCTAATATTCCTGTTCGGAGCGACTGATCCGGCGAACGCACAAGTCACCGCTCCTCCCGCCCCAGCATCCCCAGCCCAGCAAAAAAACCAACAAGAAACCAAGTCAGAACCCGAACCAGAAACAAAGCCAAATCCAGTTCCCGCTCGTCCGGTCTTTGTCGATGGCCAAGCTCAAATCGTTGACGCATTCAATCATACACAGAAATGGATTTGGCATGACCTCTTCGTCGAGACCGAATTCGATTCCGATGGCGACGGAAAACTGGACCGCATGCATGTCTCCGTTTGCCGCCCCGAACAAACAAAAACGGAAGGCCTCAAAGTCCCCGTGATCTATAACACCAGTCCCTACTTTTGTGGAACCGGTGACACCGACCCTAAATATATGTGGAACCCGAAGCACGAAATCGGTGCCGAGCCACCCGCACGCATTATCCCTCCCGAGATCGAGTTTCGAAAAAAACGTCCGATCATCAGTCGATCGTACACACAGATGTGGGTGCCTCGCGGGTTTGCTGTCGTTCACTCATGTTCGCCAGGAACGGGACTTTCACAAGGCTGTCCAACCATCGGCGGTGACAATGAATCGCTCGCGCCCAAAGCCGTTATCGATTGGCTGTGCGGTCGCGCGAAAGGCTACACTGAACTCGATGGAAATGAAGAAGTCGTCTGCGATTGGTGTACCGGTTCGGTGGGTATGATGGGAACCTCTTACGAGGGCACTTTGCCACTCGCGGCTGCCACGACGGGCGTCGTGGGTCTCAAAGCCATTATCTCCGTCGCGCCTAATACCTCTTATTATCACTACTATCGATCCAACGGCTTGGTCCGACACCCCGGTGGTTACAGGGGCGAGGACGCGGACGTGCTGTTTGATTTCGTTCACAGTGGCGATCCCGAACAAAGAGAATTCTGCTGCGGCAATGTTCGAGACAAGGTTCTGGCGGACAATCAGGACAGGGTTTCCGGCGACTACAACGAATTTTGGGCGGGCCGAGATTATCTCCATAAGCTGGATGGCGTGAAGGCGGCGACGCTGATTGCTCACGGCTTGAATGACTGGAACGTGATGCCCAATCACAGTGTTCGCATTTTCGAGGCGCTCAAGAAACGTGGTGTAACTTGCCAAGCTTTCTTGCATCAAGGAGGTCATGGCGGCGACCCACCGATGAGTCAAATGAACCGCTGGTTTACTCGTTACTTGTACGACATCGAGAATGGCGTCGAAGCGGACCCCAAAGCTTTCATCGTTCGCGAAGACGCTGAGCGAACCGATCCAACGGGTTATGCGAATTACCCGAACCCCGACGCGAAAGTCGTGACCCTGAACCTGAGTGGCGATGGAAATAAAAATGGGCTCCTCGATTCGTCTAAAGCAAACGAACAAGCGCCTGCGACGCTGATCGACGATGTCTCGATCACCGGCGCCGAATTGGCAAAAGCCGCTGAGTCAACACATCGCCTCATCTACGCGACCAGCGAACTGAAAGAGCCGCTGCACATTTCCGGAACCGCGCGAATTCGCATCAAACTATCCAGCAGCAAACCGGCCGCGAATTTGTCAGTTTGGCTGGTCTCCCTGCCGTACACTGACAGTGAGAAAATTAACGACAACATTATCACACGCGGTTGGGCAGATCCGCAAAACCGAAACTCGCTTACCGAATCAAAACCCCTCGTTCCCGGCGAAATGGTGGAACTGGAGTTCGATCTTGAACCCGATGACCAAATCATTCCTGTCGGTGCGAAAATCGGATTGATGATTTTCTCGTCCGATCGCGATTTCACACTCTGGCCGGCGGCCGGAACCGAACTTACCATCGATCCTTCGGCAACCAGCCTTGATCTTCCCCTCGTCGGCGGCGTTGAAGCGTTTCAAAACGCGACGAAGAAGTAATAAAAAAAAGAATTGACGGGCAACCGTTTTAATTTGACAAAAAAATTACTGACAAAAAAATGCCAGACCTCAAAAAGCTGGAATTTTGCAACTGTTCACGATTCAGTCAGACCAAACAAATTTGCCGCTAAACAGCACAGAGAACGCAAAAGTTGAAACGCGCAATCGCAAGTTCAGGCCATCTTTTTGTCAGTAATTTTTCTGTCCTCAATCACTCTTCTGAATTTCCAATTTAACCTTCGCGAAAATGACTTCGTTATCGCTTAGCCGAACCGGTTTTCCGCTCGCCTAATACGCCAACACGGGCGACAACCAGCGCTCGATCTCCGCGACTGTTTCGCCTTTCAGTCTAGCGTAATGCTCGACTTGATCCTTGGTGATTTTATGAATCGCAAAATAACGGGATTCAGGATGTGCGAAATACAATCCGCTGACCGCCGCACCAGGCCACATGGCAAACGATTCAGTCAGCTTGATCCCCGTCGCGTTCTCGACATCCATCAGCATCCACAAGGTCGCTTTTTCCGTGTGGTCAGGGCAGGCCGGATAGCCTGCGGCTGGACGGATGCCACGATATTTTTCCTTGATCATATCCTGGTTGCTAAGATTCTCGCTAACGCCGAATCCCCAATCGCGACGGGCACGATGGTGAAGCATTTCCGCAAACGCTTCCGCCAATCGATCCGCCAGCGCCGAAAGCATGATCGCATTGTAGTCGTCGTGATTCTCACGATACTTGGCCGCCAGTTCGTCCACGCCGTGCCCGGTCGTCACCGCAAAACCGCCGATGTAATCCGCGCGACCACTTTCCACCGGGGCAATGTAATCGGCCAGCGATCGGAAATGCTCGATGCCTTTTCGCTGCCATTGCTGCCGCAGCGCATGAAATCGAGCCAGTTCGCTTTGACGCGTCTCGTCGGTATACAAAATAATCGAATCGCCGTCGCTGTTGGCTGGCCAAAATCCGTAGACGCCTCGTGCAGTGATCCAGTTTTCTTCAATCATGCTCTTGAGCATGACTTGTGCTTCGTCGAAAAGTTTCGTCGCTTCAACCCCGACGATTTTGTCGGTCAAAATTTTAGGATACTTGCCGTGCAATTCCCAAGCCATAAAAAATGGCGTCCAGTCGATGTACTCAGCAATTTCAGCCAGCGAGATTTCGTAGCTGGAGTCGTGAGACTTCAGTTCGTTGCGACTCCCTTCGGCTTTAGAAGTCTCACGACTTCTGCTACTTGGGTCGGCATGGGAAGTCTGGCGACTTCCACTACTTAAAACACGCACGCCACAAAACGCCGGAGTCGGAATATCGACTGTCGCCCAATCCGTAGGAAAACGTTTGGCAAACGCCTCTTCGTAAGGCACCAGCGTCAGTTGCCGCTCTTCGTAACCATCCACGAGTTTGGTTTGCAACGCCGAATTCTCAGCCATGAATGCCGGCTTAAGCTCTTGATTGATCAGCCGATCCACCACACCAACACTTCGCGACGCATCGAGCACGTGAACCACTCCGCCATCATATTGCGGAGCGATCTTCACCGCCGTGTGTTTGTCGCTGGTCGTGGCACCGCCGATCAACAGCGGAATATTCAATTTCAGTCGCTTCATTTCTTTGGCGACGTAAACCATTTCATCAAGACTGGGCGTGATCAATCCCGACAGTCCAATCAAATCCACGTTGTGCTCGACGGCTGCGGCCAAGATTTTGTCACAGGAAACCATCACGCCCAGATCGATGATTTCATAGTTGTTACAGCCCAGCACCACGCCCACGATGTTTTTCCCAATATCGTGAACGTCGCCTTTGACCGTCGCCATCAGTATTTTTCCGCGGAACGATTGCGACTCAACACCGGCAGCAATTTTTTCCTGCTCCATGTAGGGCAACAGATGCGCGACGGCTTTCTTCATCACACGGGCCGATTTCACGACTTGAGGAAGAAACATTTTGCCGCTTCCGAACAGATCGCCCACGATGGACATGCCGTCCATCATCGGGCCTTCGATGATTTGCAAGCAACGATCATATTTCAAGCGAGCTTCTTCGGTATCCTCGACGACCCATTTGTCGATGCCCTTCACCAGCGCGTGCGAGAGTCGTTCTTCGACGGTACCGTTTCGCCACTGAAGCACTTCAGGACTGTCGCCGGTTTTCTTTTTGTCTTTGACCGTCTCCGCAAACTCCAACAATCGATCAGTTGCATCGGGACGTCGGTTCAAGAGCACGTCTTCGACGCGCTCGAGCAAGTCTTTCGGAATCTCTTCGTAAATTTCCAACTGGCCAGCGTTAACGATGCCCATGTCCAGTCCCGCCGCAATGGCGTGGTACAGAAACGCGGCATTGATCGCCTCGCGCACCACGTCGTTGCCTCGGAAGCTGAACGAGACATTGGAAACGCCGCCAGAAATTTTCGCGCCCGGACAAACCGTTTTAATTTTTTTCGTCGCTTCGATGAAGTTTACGGCATAGTTGTTGTGTTCTTCCATCCCGGTGGCGACCGTCAAAATATTCGGGTCGAAGATAATGTCTTCGGGCGGAAAGCCAACTTGCTTGGTCAGCAAGTCATAAGCGCGTTTGCAAATGCGGACTTTGTCGTCGGTCTCAACGGCTTGACCCGTTTCGTCAAACGCCATCACAACGGCGGCGGCTCCGTAGCGGCGGATCAGTTTCGCTCGTTCGAGGAATTCGGCTTCTCCTTCTTTGAGCGAAATCGAGTTGACGATGGCTTTGCCTTGACACGCTCGCAAACCGGCTTCGATGACCGACCATTTTGAACTATCGATCATCACCGGCACCGACGCGATGTCCTCTTCGCCAGCGATCAACCTCAAATAAGTCGTCATGGCTTGCTCGCCATCGAGCAATGCGTCGTCCATATTGATATCGATCACGGCGGCACCGCCTTGGACTTGATCACGGGCGACTTCGATTGCTTCTTCGAATTTCCCGTCGCGAATCAGTCGAGCGAATTTCTTCGAGCCGGTGACGTTGGTTCGTTCACCGACCATCAGAAAATTCGCGTCGGGTCGTAAGGTCAGCGGACGAGAACCAGAAAGTCGCGTGAGTGGCGGCACGGAATTTTTTCGATGTGGCTTCCGTCCGCGAACACGATTCGCAATCGCCGCGATGTGCGGCGGCGTCGTGCCACAGCAGCCACCGATGATGTTGATCCAACCATTGTCGGCCCACTCACCGACCATCTCCGCCATATTCTCCGGCGTCAAATCAAAATGACCCATCTCGTTGGGCAGACCGGCATTGGGATGCGCACTAATATAAGGCGTCGCAATTTTCGAAAGTTCTTCCAGATGGGATCGCATCACATCGGGGCCGAGCGCGCAGTTCATCCCAACACTGATGAGCGGAAAATGCGAAATCGAATTCCAAAACGCCTCGACGACCTGCCCGGAGACAAACGTGCTGCCCGATTTGGCAAAGGTGCCAGACACCATCACGGGCACCACATTGCCGGTTTCTTCGAAATAACGCGCGATCGCGAATAGGCAGGCTTTCAAATTCAACGTGTCGATAACCGTTTCGGGGAACAGGATATCGACACCGGCTTCCACGAGCGCCGCAACTTGCTGGTAGTACGAATCTTCCATCTCTTCAAAAGTTACGCCCCGCCACGCCGGATCATCGACTTTGGTGGAGATCGCCGTTTGCTGAGTTGTCGGGCCGATCGAACCGGCGACAAAACGTTGGGGACCGTTGGGCTGCGAGGCTTCGATCTGAGCCACGGCGGCTTTGGCGTTGGCGACCGCTGCGAAATTGATTTCTCGCATCAGCGCGGGTGGAAGTTTGTATTCCGCCATGCCGACGGGGCTAGCATTGAAAGTATTCGTTTCGATGATATCAGCGCCGGCTTCGAGATACTGCCGATGTATCTCGGTGATTTTATCCGGATGCGTCAATCCGAGGATGTCGCCGAAGTTATTGAGCTGGACTTCAGGGTCGTGGTCGGCAAAACGCGATCCGCGCACACCGGCTTCGTCGAGTTTCAGCCGCTGGGTCATCGTTCCCATCGCTCCATCGAGAACGAGAATTTCGCTAGCTAAACGTTCGCGGAATATTTTACCGAGCTGGCTGATAGTGACTTGAGGGTTGTTTTCTTCTAAAACTGCCACGGCTTTATTTCTGATGGTTGGTGATGGGGAATCGGGATGTTGAAGTTTGAGGACTTAGGGTCAATCCTGCAGTAATTTTCCGATATGTACGATGGACATTCTTGTCCGTCGCGGGAAAGTGGTCGGACAAGAATGTCCAACCTACGGAACCAGTTTGAG
>JBGSKR010000056.1:0-7551 GCA_041741135.1 Mariniblastus sp. | reverse complement strand
GCACATTCATTTGCGGCGAATTCGAGCTTAGCTCGTGCATCTTGTATTGTCGCATCGTTCCATAGGCGAACGACGTCACAGTGGGAAGCACCATACACAACAAACACGCGGCGATCACGAACCAGCCAATGAAATCTCGTTTGGCACCGAGCGGCACTTCGGGCTTGTGACCCAGCACGGCTCGCATCATTTGGTACCCCGACTCCTCTGCGAAGCTGGAGCCAACGAGATAGACCTCTTCTTCGTCTTCGATCTGTTTGACCCAGCGAATCCTCGCGGTGATCTGTTTTAAGTTTCTAGATTTATCGTAGACCAAAAATTTGACCCGTTCAGCCAGCAACGGTCGAACGCCAATCTTGGCCCGGAATCCGCCCTCTGATAAATCAAGTATCTCGGCCGATCGAGCTTGAGCATCACCCTCTCGTTTGATGAATCCTTGGCCGGAGACGGCGGAACGCGGATGGGCTCGTCGTTCTTTCCCGATGGTTTCGGCAATGTAATCGACCAGCAAATGGGGGATAGTCGGTGAGATCGAACAGCCAGCCACCCAACGATCTGAATCCATTCGAATGTGCTTGATGACAGCTTCTGTTTCAAAAATGTAATCGATCTCGGCGAACTCCAATCTCACGGAGAACTCTTCTTCGAAGTAGACCTGGAATGGCATGGAAAGCTTCATTCCCTTGGTGGAGAAATCGATCAAGTCCGCAAAGAACTCACCATTGAGTTCAGACGACGGCTCCGAGTTGGGAGCTGATGCAGTTTCACCGGAACTAATTCGTCGCACGATTGCCTGCAGCGGTGGTGCTTCGCCAAGGGCAAAACGGTGCGGTCGTTCGAAGCTTTCAGTAGAGTTATTGGTCATGGTCATTGAAGTGATCTCGAGCACAAAAGCGTCGCCACAAATTGGTGCGACCATTGCTGGCTCACGATAGCAGTCGCATCGCCAGCAAATCTGCTCGCACTTTTCCAACGAAACGTAGGTCACGGAATCGTTACAAGTCGATTTTCGCATCGCATTCCACACGATATTTCACGTTTTTTCCCGACAGAAAGGAATCTCATGTTAAAAGCCTTGTAATCGCAGGAATTTACGCATTTTTGACGCGATCTTTGTTCATTTTATACCGATTTTGAGGAATGTATGCGGAGGCTCATCTGGTATCTTATGGTTCGCAAGTGGTAATGTTTGGTTCAAGTCACATCCCGGTTAGGGTCGCATTCATCAACATCGCGGTGGCGATGTTGTGCGTCGTTAGCTCGAATGATGCCATCGCACAATCTCTCCACCAACACTCCAACGAACGCCCCTCGATCCCGATCATTGACCCCGCCCCAACGCCATCTTCGATCATGGCGAAAGGACAGCCGGAAACTCAAGTCGAGATTGACCTTGCACCGCCCCCACCCGAATCAAAAGTGCGAGTGTTGCCCGATGAAATCGAGTGGTCGTATATCTATCCCGAACAATCCGTCCTCCCTCCAGCAAATACTTCCGGCCAAGACGCATCGAACTCGAGGCAAGCTATTCAACAAGGTTTGAATAATTCTGCGGCGTCGCCGCAAATGAATCCCCAGTCAACCCAAACTCCGAACGGGCAAAAGCAATCGATACCATCCCAGCCGGAAAGAAACTTGTCCCCCTTGGTTCCCATCGAAAGCCATCAAATTCTTGCAGACGAAATCGTCGTCGCGGATTCGGTAACCGAACTTCGACCGCCGGATAACGTCGTGGCCGATTGCAAGTTGCTTCCCGGTTTTCAGAAACGGTGTCAGCGGCGAATGGGATTGCTGTATCGTATGCGCTCTGGATCCCCGTACCGCGACGTTGACCCGCGTGCGTTGTGGTCGTGTCCCGCTACCTGCGATTGCCAGCTCAACTCAGAGTTACTGAGCATTGATCACGCGAACGATTTCTCGTACCTGGTTGAACCGGCTTTGGGTTCCGCACAAATGACGCCGCTGCAAGCGAAGCAAGTATCGCCACCGCCGCCTGAGTTGCATCCAGGTTTTGAAGTGACTGTCAGTTCGCCGGCGAGCGATTTTTCTCAAGTGCTTCCGATAACCGAAGCGTTACCCCACACACAGACCAACACAAAGCATGTGCCTCATCCACCCAATCGCACTGCGGCTCCACAGTCAGCATACACTTCAAGATCGCTGTCCCATGCCTCGGCAGTCATCGTTCACCCGCCATTGATTCAACCCAACCGAAAAAATCAATACTCATTTTTGATTGAAAATCAGGACGATCAAACGGCCTTGAATGTGACCGTCCAGTTGCTTGCTCCCGACTCCACAACGATCTTTGGCGTATTGCCCGCTGGCAATTCAATCGTTGCCGATCATGCTGCCTTGTTTCATATCCCATCCATTCCCGCGCGGGGCTATGTCGAAGTTCACGTCGGCGCGATCTCGATCGACGAGCAGCCAATCGATTTCGTCTCCAGTATTTCCGTGCAATCGCAGCCTGGAGTTGTGGCCGATTCGTCGCAGGTCAGCGGCTTCCGCCAAGCGAGTCATCCCGCCCAGCATGTCCCCAATCTTGAGAATGAATTTCCACCCCCATCAATTTTAGAGGGAATGCAAGCGAACCTGTCCTTACCTGGTGGAAGTCGTTTGATCCGAAACCCGTTTTCGCCCCAAGGTGTCTTGGGTAGTCATGCTCCAGCCGACCAAACAGCGGATTTGAAAAATTCGCCTACGACCAAAGGCTCGTCGATCGCAGAATCGCCAACTGAAAAACGTTTGTCGGAGACAACTTCGCCTGACATACGATTATCCGATAGACGTTTGAACGATCTTGAAGCAAGTAGATCGCTAACTCGCGAAGCTTCGAGATCAACAACGTCGAACCCAATAACAATTACGCCCTCAGGCGTGCTGGGAAATTTCCGCGATTAGCTAGAATCTACTTTGCGCGACCTCGAACGTTACCTCGAAAACTTTTTCACAATGATCGAGGCATTGTGGCCGCCGAAGCCGAAACTATTGCTCATCGCGTACTCAATGTCGCGCTGCCGTGGCGTGTGCGGCGTGTAATCGAGATCGCAATCGGGATCAGGATTGTCCAGGTTGATCGTCGGTGGAACGATACCTTCCAGAATTGCCTTGACCGATAACACCAGCTCAATGCCGCCGCTCGCACCAAGTGAATGACCAAGCTGACTCTTGGTGCTGCTGATACTGACCTTGTATGCGTGATCGCCGAAGATCGTTTTAATTGCCTTCGTTTCGGCTTTGTCACCCAACGGCGTGCTGGTTCCATGGGCGTTGATGTAATCAATTTTCTCGGGAGCGAGCTTTGCATCGTCCAAGGCTGCTTGCATCGCGGCGGCGGCGCCCGTTCCGTGTTCGTCAGGCGATGTAATGTGACCGGCATCGCAAGTCGTACCGAATCCGACGACTTCAGCTAAAATTTTCGCACCGCGCGCCGTTGCGTGTTCGAGCGATTCAAACATTAAAATCCCCGCACCTTCAGCGAACACAAATCCATCGCGTCCTGAATCAAAGGGGCGGCTGGCAGCAGCAGGATCACCTTCGTAAGTCGAAAGAGCTTTCATGTTTGCGAATGCGGCCAGTCCCAGCCGGCTCATTGCCGCTTCGGTACCACCAGTGACCACCATGTCGCAGATGTTGTCGCGGATCAGATCGAATGAATTCCCCATTGCATTGGTCGCGCTGGCGCAAGCGGTGGCGACGCTATAGTTGGGACCGCGGAAGCCATGCTTGATCGCGATGTTGCCGCCACCGGCATTCAGCATCAATTTCGGAATGGTCATCGGAGAAACGCGACCGGGGCCCTTAAGGACGAGGCGTTCCATCTGTTCCGAGAACGTGGTCATGCCGCCGATGCCGGAGCCAAGGACGACGCCAAAACGGTGTCCGTTCTCTAACGAGCGGTGTCCGTTTTCGATCGAGCCATCATCGTCGCTTGCGAGCGTTTTGAAACCTGAAAAACGCAGCGCTTCGTCGGCAGCGACCATCGCAAACTGCGAGTAGCGGTCGACTTTGTTGGCTTCTTTTTGGCCCAGAGTTCCGGTGGCATCCCAATTGTAGACATCGCCACCGATACGAACCTTGATGTCTTCGTTTTCGAACAGTTGAATGGGATGAATTCCGCTTTCGCCAGCAAGAATTCGTTTCCAGCAATCTTCCACGTCACAACTGAGTGAAGTTACCAATCCCCAACCGGTGATGACGACCCGACGTTTCATTTCGAACCTGTAAACCTAAGAATTTCAATCCAACAAAAAAAAAGCCGCACGGTAACAAACAGGAGTCGCCGGTGCGGATTTTCGAGTACTAGTTTTTGTTCAGGTGAGATTCAAACTTGAGCGAATCAAGATCGATACCCGTTCCTTCGAACCGCGTCCGATTAAGAAGACGTCGCCGATGATTTGTTGATATGATCAATCGCTTCGCCAACCGTTTGGATTTTTTCGGCTGCATCATCCGGGATGTTGATATCGAACTCTTCTTCGAGTTCCATGACCAATTCCACGGTATCAAGCGAATCGGCTCCAAGATCGTTTACGAAATTGGATTCCGGTTTAATTTTTTCTTTGTCCACACCTAGCTGATCAGCAACGATGTTAACAACTCTTTCTTCGACCGACGCCATGTATCGGCCTCCTTTTTAAAATTTCTTAATGTACAAAGTTAACAGAACGTTCCAGCAACCAATGAGAATAAATCCAATGTTAATCGGAGACTCATCGGCGCTAGGAAGCCATAAAGATAGAGGATTGGGGATAAAAGGGTCAAGGCAGTATTGGGGCAAGTAGCAGGAAAAAGTGCTCCTTTTTTCTGGAAACGAACTTTTCAACCCGTTTTGCCGCCGAAATTGCGAAAATTTAAAACTGGATTAGTTGCTGATTTCAAAAGTTCGTGAGAATGAAAGCATTTCTAGTCAGGCTTTAAGCGTATCCCGACTCTGCTGCATTACGCCGTCATGCCGCCATCGACCGTGAGAACTTGGCCCGTAATGTAGGACGCTGCCGGGCTGGCCAAAAACAACACACAAGCTGCCACGTCATCGGGATGCCCAATCCGATTCGCCGGAATGCGTTTGGTTACTTCACCTAGAATTGCATCCCCCAGTTTCTCAGTCATTTCAGATTCGATGAAGCCGGGTGCGACCGCGTTGACGGTAACCTTCCGTTTACCAAGCTCCTTGGCGAGACTGCGAGTCATTCCGATCACGCCCGCTTTGGAAGCCGAATAATTGGTTTGCCCTGCGTTCCCGATCAATCCGGAGACGCTGGAAATATTGATAATTCGACCGTACCTCGCTCGCATCATCCGCTGAGATGCCGCTCGGGTAAATAGAAAAGTGCCGCGCAAATTGGTCGTGATCACGTCGTCCCATTGTTCATCGGACATCGCTGGCAACAAATTGTCGCGAGTGATGCCCGCGTTGTTGACGAGAATGTCCAGCTTACCCCATTCGTCAGCCACCTTATTCACAATCGCTTCGATCGATGCTCGGTCGTTGACATCCGCCGAAAACGCTTCTGCGGATCCACCGGCGTCGGTGATCTGTTTCACCGTGTCAGCCAGTTTCTCCGCGTTACGAGCGACGCACGCCACGCGAGCGCCGCTGGCCGCAAGCGCTATTGCCATGGCTCGACCAAGTCCTTGGGATGCGCCAGTCACGATGGCCGTTTGGCCAGTAAGATTTACAGTCAGTGATTCAAGAGTCATTTTTTTCTCAGTATTTAGTTTTCAGATTTCAGATTTCAGATTTCAGTTTTCAGTTTTCAGATTTCAGATTTCAGATTTCAGATTTTAGATTTTAGATTTTAGATTTTAGATTTTAGATTTTAGATTTTGTTAAACAAATTTGAGAACGAAAAATTGTTAGCGCGTCGCTTTGCGATTTAACTAGTCCTCACCGTGGCAAACAATTTTTCGATTAATGCGTTTCAATAAACCACGCAACACGCGACCGGCACCGACTTCGTAAAATTCCTCCACTCCATCGGCCAGCATCTGTTCCATCGATTGCTGCCACAGCACCGGAGCACAGACCTGTTTGACCATCAACTCTCGAAAGTCCGCTGGCGTTTGATGAGACCGAGCGTCAACGTTCGAGTACACCGGAACCCGAGTCGGTTTGAGTTCGACGGTTCCGAGCGCATCGTCCAGCTTGGTAACGGCGGATTGCATGATCGGCGTGTGAAACGCACCGGCAACCGCGAGCGGAATCGTTTTCATGGCACCCGCTGCGGTCGCAACGGCTTCAACGGCAGCGCATGATGCGGCGTGACCAGAGACCACGATATTGCCGGGACACAAAAGATTCGCGACTTGGAGGATTTCTCCCTCGATTCGAGCGGCATCGCACATCGATTCGACTTGCTCGCGATCGAGTCCAAGAACGCTGACCATTCCGGACGGCGTTTCGTCGGCTGCCGCTTGCATCGCTTCGCCGCGTTTCTGAACCAGCTTCAAGCCGTCGGCAAAACTCAATCCACCGGCAAATGCCACGGCCGTGTACTCGCCAAGTGAAAGCCCCGCTGCCGAATGGCATGCGTCGTAAACTTGCGGCTGTTCGAGTTTCAGTTTTTCGAGCGCGGCCATGCTGGTGACGTACAGAGCTGGCTGCGCGATGGCGGTCGAGTTTAGTTTCTCGACAGGGCCATGGAAACAAATGTCGGCGAGGTCGTAGCCAAGAATTTCGGCGGCCTCGTCGAACCGCTCTTTGGCAGCCGGCAAAATATCGTAAAGTGTTTTGCCCATGCCGATGGTTTGTGCGCCTTGGCCTGGAAACAGAAAAGCAATTTTGGACAAGATGATTCTTTCTGAATTTTGGTGGAGCGAAATTCGTCGCCCACAATCTAAAAGCCCCGTTGCAGGGTGTCAACACTGCGAAACTTAGGTGAGCGGCAGATTTTCTTTCTACTACTGGTCGTGGGATTAGCCAATACTCCCTCGCCACTGGTAGTGGGATTCGCCAGAATTCCCCCGCGAGAAAAGGAACTCTGGCGAGTCCGACTACGATAAGTCAATTTCTGCCGCTCGCCTTAATCGAACAGCCCTTGTTGGTACTCGCCTTTGGGCATCTCCAGATTCAAATGGGCGAACGCTTTCGGAGTCGCCATGCGTCCACGCGAAGTGCGGAGGATCAACTCGCTGCGTAACAAAAACGGTTCGACCTCGTCTTCCAGTGTCGTTACGGCGGTGTTCATGGTCGCGGCCAGCGTATTGATTCCCGTCGGCCCGCCCAAGCACACTCGAATCAGTGTGTCGAGGTAGCGGCGGTCTTGTCGATCCAACCCCAACACATCGATCTCGGCCATCGCGAGTGCATCGCGAGCCACCTCCAACGTAATTTCGCCTTGAGCACGGCTCTGGGCAAAATCTCGCACCCACCGCAAGCGGTTGTTGGCGATGCGGGGCGTGCTGCGGCTGCGGATGGCGATCTCGATCGCGGCCTCTGCGGAAATCTTGATGTTCAGTTTCTTCGCGTTGCGGTTCACGATCTCAGTCAGCTCCGGCAGTTGGTAAAAATCTAGGTGCTCGCGGATTTGAAATCGATCTCGCAGC
>JBGSKR010000055.1:0-5026 GCA_041741135.1 Mariniblastus sp. | reverse complement strand
ACTAAAAGAAGAAGAAATTGTTCGAAAAGTCGGCGGCCGTTTCAAACTGTCAACACTGATCCAAAAGCGCATGGTGCAATTGAATCAAGGCGCCCGACCGCTGATCGACACCCGCGAGACGGACAAAATGGCAATTGTGTTGCAGGAAATTCTGCACGACAAAATTTATCTCGATACCTCAACGAACGTCGGCATCTCCGTTTCTCCCGACTTCCAAGACACGCCCGAACTTAATCTGGACGATCTATAGTCAACCTCAGAGATGCGCCAACTTCCGTTCATCCCAGCGTTTCGAAATTGAAATGCTGAGTGCCCGCTATGCCCCAGCCTGCTGAAAAACAAATTCTGATTGCCGTCACTGGCGGGGTCGCCGCGTTCAAGGCCGCGACCCTTACCAGTCGTTTGGTGCAGGGCGGACGCGAGGTGCAGGTTATCATGTCGTTGGCGGCGGAGAAGTTTGTTGGGCGTGCCACGTTTGCGGCTTTGACAGGAAAGCCAGTGGTCACCGATCTTTTCGACCCCGCATTTCCTCTCGGGGCTCATATCGAACTTGCCCGCAACTCGCACGTATTTTGTGTTGCGCCGGCAACGGCTAATTTTCTCTCCAATGCCGCCACAGGACGGGCAGACGATCTGATCAGCACGCTGTACCTGTGTTTCACTGGTGCCATGGTGGTTGCTCCCGCGATGAACTGCGAGATGTGGGCCAGTCCGGCCGTGCAACGAAACGTAAAAACGCTCCGCGATGATGGAGTGCATTTCGTCGACCCCCAGGAAGGCTGGCTCAGTTGCCGCACTCTCGGCGTCGGACGAATGGCCGAAGCCGATGCGATCATTGATGCGATCGAAAACGTTGGAGCGATTGGTCGTCATGAGTAGCGCCGACCAAAAATTTTATGACGCTGCCTCTTTGTAGCTGCCGTCGCCAGACGGCGGAAAGCACGGGCCAAAATCCTCTGCCACTCGATTGACTCCATTCAAAAACCTTCCATGGCGCGCATTCTCATCACCTCCGGACCGACTCGGCAATATCTCGACCCCGTTCGTTACATCAGCAACGCGTCGAGCGGTCAAATGGGAAGTTGTCTCGCCCGCTCCGCACTTGATTTGGGCCACGAAGTTGTCGTCGTTAGCGGCCCGGTGCAAGTTGAGTATCCTCCGGAAGCGAAGATCATTCGCGTGGTTTCTACGGAAGATATGTTGGATGCCTCGCGAGCTGAATTCGAAACTTGCGACGGTTTGATCGGTGCTGCTGCGCCTTGCGATTATCGGCCGATTGACGTTGCCGATCACAAAATTCGAAAAACGGGCGAAGTACTAACGTTGAACCTGGTCGAGACTCCGGACATTGTGGCAACGCTCGGGCGGTCAAAACGAGCCGAGCAATGGACCGTAGGTTTTGCACTCGAAACCGAAGATGCGCGTTTTCGCGCGCTGACGAAGCTGGAGCGAAAAAGTTGTGACTTGGTTGTTCTTAATGGCGTCACGGCGATCGATTCGCAAGACAACCAAGTTGAAATTATCGAACCAGGCGGGGCGGTGATTGCTGCGTTTGCTGGGGCAAAAGGGGTTGTCGCCAATGACATTATGAATCTCATCCAATCGCGATTGATTGCGAGGGAGTAACATCTTTCGCACGCCGGGCTGGAAGCGACTTAAGCCCTACAACACTGAACTAAGCTCGTTCAGGGAGTTCTCGATCTCCTGTTGTAAATCGGCGGGGATGACTTGTTTGCCAAAGCGAATCTGTTGAAAAATTTCAGTGATCTCCCAGACGGTAGACGCAATCATGGCTCCGGCGGGATGTTCTGCGAGCGACTTCGCAACGCTTCGAGCAAACTCGCGATGCGTTTGATGTTCGTCGCGCTCGAAACCGTGACTGGCGAGAATCTCCGTCATCCGGTCGTAGAATCGCGTCGTTGGATGTGGATGTCGCCCCGTCAAAACCCACGCGCTGAGACGGGGAGCGATCAACGAAATCGCGCCCGCCACCCAACGACGAATCATTCCAGCCTTCGCGGTTTTTGCTCCGGAGGATTTGGAAACCAGTAAGTGGTTCAGCCATGGAGTAAGAAACAGCAACAGAAATATCAGGGCGATGAAATACGGAGCTCGCTTAAACGTCTTCGAATTCTGTAAGACTTTCAAATTGCGGTTCCAGCTTTCCAGATCGGCATTCTGCAAGAGGTCGATCATCGGTGATGGCATGGAAAGCGAACCGGCCACTCCCGATTCACCGTCGATTCCCAACACGTAGTCCTGCCAAATTGTTCGCGCCATTTCGATAGTTTCGGTTGTCACTCCCGTGCGATCGCCGTCACTGATTGGCGGCGTTGGATCTGCGATCAGCCATGCTCCACCCGGTCCCGCTTCGCCACTACCAATCATTTCAGAGGTGCAGTCTTCCGGACGCAAGTAGGCCTCAACCCAAGCGTGTGCGTGCTTGCCTTTGACCATCCAGCAGTTATTAAGTGTGTTGAAGTCTCCGCCGTGAAAACCAACCACCAACCTTGCCGGAATGCCTTGACTGCGAAGCATAATCGTCAGCGCCGAGGCAAACAACTCGCAATGTCCTGATCGATGATTGCGAACAAAATCCTCGATAGGATCGAGCTGATCATTCCAGCGAATATTTCGGAAATCAAGCGTGTAACGAAACCTTCCTGGTGTCAAGAAAAAATCTTCGAAAGCCTGTATCAACTCAATTCGCCGCAAATTAGGATTGTTCGCTCTCGCCTTTTCGGCAATCATGCTGGCCAAGTTGATCAAGGCCGGATAATTTTCAGGAGGATAGTGCGTCAGCCATTGAGATTCGGGGACGTCTTCGGACATGGGAGATTGGCGATACTGAGCGGTGTTGCTCACGTACGGCCATGACTGACAGGTCTCACCTTGAGAGTTAACGTACGTCGTTAACTCGTACTGAAATGGAGCCCAGTCAATATTCACGTTGGTTCGCGCTCGAGACAAAGCCGATATCTCATGGCAGAACTCGACGATTCCACGTGAATCGCGTGACGCATAGGCTGGCATGGCCGAATAAATCAATGGATCATTTGTCGGTTCCAGAGTGACGGTTTGAATGACTGAGCGCTCGGTATCAGTCGGTTCAGGAAGCTGCTGAAACACCTCGGTGTGAACTCGATCATGAGGTGCGCGCCAACTCGTTCTTCCATCCTCGACGATCAGACTCGACAGCGCCATACCTCGGAAATAAGGCGGTTCGACGAGACGGATCGATTCACGAGTGTTATCATCGCGACGGAAACCAACTCGGAAGATCAACTGATTGGTTTGTTCGATCTTGCCACGATTGGTCAGGTCTACAGCTTTCGTCATGCCGGTTGAAGTTGCCACGACCTGACCGGCTCCAAACCAAGGTCGAGTATGGCGAGGAACCATGTAAAACATGATCGCGGAAAAACACCAAGTAATCACCAGCCACAACAGCAACTGGGAAAACAATGGCCGCAAAGATATCCAATGATTGGGCGCGACATCCTGGATCAAGGCCGGCATGGATATCGCCGCCAACCTTGGGGGAGAGGTATGAGAAGTCGAGATAGCTCGTTCGTGGGGTACAGTGTCCCGTGTCGGTTTCGCCACACGTTGGTCGAATACGGGCGAGATCATGCGTCGAGCGGAATTCTGATTCTGACGTACCAGTTCGGAATTGCCCAAGTGGATCGATTGCAGTGCCATCGTGATGCCCGCGATCACGAAATAAAACAAGAACAGTAAACCGCCCTCGAAATTGAGGCTGAAGATCGCTGCCACCACGACTTGCAATAAACTCAAGACCAACACCTGCCAAATCAGCCGTGGAGTTTTTTCCTGGAACATTAACATCGTTTGGAGATAGACCAGCAAGTTCGCGACGGCCACTAGCTTTCCAGCACTGTCTTCTGGAAAAAAGTTTTTCATCGAAATAATAAGGATCACGATCGACGTTAGATTGGCTAACAAACCATCGATTCGGAACCATCCGAAAAAGTCGCAGCAGAGATAGCCAATGAAGGCGCCGCCAACCGCAATCAACACAACTTGGGGACTCGTCAGGCTAATCCCCAACAACATCCCACTGGTGGTAACCAGGATCAAAGTGGCGACCTGAATCAATCGTTTAACAGGTAACATTTTCGGCCATCCAGGCTTGGGTCAAAGAAGTAATTTGGTTCTGTTCCGCGTCCAGTTGTGCCTCAAACATCTCTTGAAACTCCGGCGACTCGACGGACAACCAGTTAACTGACGGCCAAATGCGATTCAGATGATTGTCGATTGCTGATTCGGATTCTAATTTGCCTTTGAACTCGGCCAACTCCGCGAACTCTGGTTGCGGACGCGAGCTGATCACGAAAATCGGCGTACTCGGAGAAACCGATTGGTGTAACTCACACAATGTATCGAGAATCTTGGGAGCTGAAACCGATTGAACGATCGCCAGTTCTCGCAGGCACTGCTGCACGACATCGAGATGACTGTTGCTAACGTAAAGCGTATTTCGATTTCCGCAGATCCCAATGGCGATGCGTCCATGGATCACCGATTTTAGTTGGAGCAATACCGTTGCCGCGAAACTGAGAACGGTCTCGCAGTCGTATTCGGATTTTTCATTGGCGGGACCATGGAATGAATCTAAATCCAACAACATGGCAAAATCGCGGTTGTCTTGTTGTTCATGTTGTTTGACGATCGGGTAACCCACTTTTGCGGAACTTCTCCAATGAACGTGTTTGCGGCTGTCACCGGATCGCCAAGGACGTAGCGCATAAAACTCGTCTTCTTCATTTCCTCGGGTTCGCTTCACTGCATCCGATCCAGTGACCGAAGACTGGATACGACGATGCCACACGGGCATCAATTTGCCAAGTCGTGGGGCAACATGGAAGTAGGTGATTTTGGGAAGCATCACTCGACTGGCAATCAGACCGAATGGAAAACGAGTCGACACCACCGCTGGTCCGACCGCGTAGCGTCCTCGTTTGAAAAACATGACTCGACCGGATACCGTTGCATTGCGTCCGGG
>JBGSKR010000054.1:0-3058 GCA_041741135.1 Mariniblastus sp. | reverse complement strand
ACCGCCTGTCGAAAATTTGCCGCCGGCGACATGGATGCGTTTGAAACAACGGTTCGTCAATTTGTGGCCGACGCGCAGGCGGATGCAAATGCGCTACGCGAAAGTGCCGTTGACTTGGCAAACCGCTGCTTCGATCCCGACGAAACGATTGTGAGGCTTCGCGTTATCTTGCAGCGAGCCGCATCGCGGGTGCCCATCTCGCAACGATCGCACCAATCCGATTCGTTAGCGAACGCCAGATAGCATGTCCGCCCCATTGATCTCGGTCGTGCTGCCGACGTACCGCCGTCCCGATTTGCTGAGGCATTGCCTCGCATCACTGCTAAATCAGACCTATTCCGCTTGCGAAATCGTTGTTGGTCGACGAGAGGATGATGCTGAATCTGCCCGCGTCATCGCTGATTTTGCTGGGCCAAACGACTCCATCGTCCAAGAGGCCATCGTCGGCCCGTCGGATAACCTAGTTTGCTCGTTGAACGCGGCACTCTCGCTGACCCACGGACGCTTGGTCGCGCTCACGGATGACGACGCCGAATTTCCGCCGGATTGGCTGGCACGATTGATCCCGTTCTTTGGCGATCCGACGATCGGCGGGGTCGGTGGCAAGGATATCCAGGCGACGAATCCCGGCGCGGCGGAAACAGTCGGTAAATTGCAATGGTTCGGGCGGATCATCGGCAATCATCATCTGGCGATCGGTCCGGTTCGCGATGTTGATGTGCTCAAGGGCGTCAATTGTTGTTTCCGCGGTGACGAGTTGCGTCAGATCGGCTTCGACCGCCGATTGCGAGGCCAAGGAAATGTTTCCAATTGGGAACTGGGGGTGTGTTTCGCCTTCACGCGTCGGGGATATCGGCTCGTCTTTGACCCCTCGCTCGAAATCATTCACCACACGGGACCACGACAGGATGGTGACACGAACAATCGCGGCGGATTCAACGGGCCGGCACATGCCGACGCCGTATTCAACGAAACGTTGTTACTAATGGAACATTTACCGCGAATACGAAGAATTGGATTCTCTCTATGGGCTTTCTTGATAGGAACGCGCAGCGCTCCAGGGCTTCTACAACTAGTTCGGATATTTCTCAAACATGGGAATTGGCAGACTGCAAGAAAACGGTTCTTCTTTACCATGCGGGGACGTTGGAAAGCAGCGAAACCTTGTCCCGAGGACTGCTGAATCACAAAGCATTCGCGACCGGCACGACGAACGGACGCAGAGCGATTGAAGCGAGCTAGAACTGCATCAATTTGATGGCGTTTACTAGAACCGTAATGCAAGCCATCGATACATTTGATCATGACGTGTCGTTGAAGTTGCTGATTGTTTCGCCGACTTCGGGACTGTTCGGCGGAACCGAAAAAGTGCTGGAAATTTTGATTTCGCAGCTTCATTCTGAGTCACAAATTGGTCTCGCATTTCTCACCGAAGGTCCACTTGTCGAACGGGCAACCGAGCGAGGGATCCCATGCCGTTTGGTGCAAAGGCGACATTTCAGCGATCCACTTGATACTTTTCAAGTGATCCGAAACCTGCGTAAAATGATTCGTGTGACTCGCCCAAAAACCGTGTTGGCATGGACGGACATGGCGCAACTGTACGCGGCCCCGGCGGCCTTCAGACTGTGCAAGAGCGTTTGGTGGCAACAATCCAACGTGGATACCGGGACAGTCTCACGCCTTTGCAAAATACTGCCTTCGAGCGGTGCGATCGCAAATTCACGGTTCATACAGTCGCAACTGCGCCAGCGTAATTTTAACGTGTCACATGATCCGCTGTATCCTCCATTTGATTGCGAGGAGTTTTCGGAATGGGATGACAACAGAAAGTTCGCTTTACGAGATTCACTAGGGCTACCTCAAGATCGCTACATCATCGGCAACGTCGGTCGTCTTCAATCGTGGAAAGGTTTTGATACGTTTGTCGATGCGATTTCGAAGATTCACCATCGTTTTCCCAAGGTCTATGGAGTGATCGTGGGAGGCAAGCACGAATTGGAACCGGAGTACGACTTTAAGCTCAAACAACGCATCGACGAACTCGATTTAGCAGACCATCTTTTGGTCGCCGGGTCGCAACGGAACGTCTCGCGGTGGATGGGGGCCATGGACGTGTTTGTCCACACGGCGAAGCGAGAACCCTTCGGGATTGTGGTGCCCGAGGCGATGGCCTTGGGCTTGCCAGTGATCGCGTCCATCCCTGGTGGCCCGAGTGAAACGATCGTTCCGGAGGTGAGTGGATTGCTGGTCGAAAGTGGCAACGAAGCGGAGCTCGTGGATGCAATTGTTCGGATCATAGAATGCCCCGAACTTGCCAAGTCTCTCGGTCAGAATGCCCGTCAACAAGCGGGGCGATTCGGTAGTGTCGGTTTCGTCGACCGATTGATACACGCTGTGCAGCAATCCGTCTCAAACGGTCTCCGATGAACGTGCAGTCATTGGTTGAAGAAAGCATTCTTGCTGAGAAACACACGGCCGCGACCAAACGAGCTGACCTGCCCTCAAAGCCGCACGGCGGCATCGTAATAATTACTCCTACCGCTGGTCTTTTTGGCGGCACGGAGCGCGTGCTAGAGATTCTAATTTCTCAACTCGATCGTGATTCCGGCTTCGCAATTGCATTTTTGGACGATGGCCCATTGGTCGAGATTGCTGCCCAGAAGGGCCTACCCTATCGGTTGATTCAACGTCGTCACTTTCGCAATCTGCTGGATTCGGGAAGAGTCATAAAACGGATACGCGATTATCTCCGGGAAATCAAACCTTCGGTCGTACTGGCGTGGACCGACATGGCACAGCTCTACGCGGCACCCGCGAGTTGGGGATTGTGTAAAAACACTTGGTGGCAAAGGTCGAACGTCGATGCGGGCATCGTCTCGCGACTTTGCAAATTCCTGCCTTCTTCCGGTGCGATTGCCAACTCAAAATTTACACGAAATCAATTGCGAGATCGCGGATTCTGTGTCGTGGATGACCCGCTTTATCCACCGTTTGACGCGGACCAGTTTACCGGTCCCATCGACCGCGACGAACTCCGGCGGTCACTTGAGCTTCC
>JBGSKR010000053.1:0-2951 GCA_041741135.1 Mariniblastus sp. | reverse complement strand
TGGATACTCGGTTAACGGAAATTTTCTTCAGCGATCAAAACCGGAATCGATTTTCCGCCTAAAAATTCTGAAACCAACGAATCCTTTCCGAATTCAATGAAGAACTCGTGAAGATTTGGCGTGGAAAACTTCATCAAATCTTCATCCTATCAACGCGAAACATTCATCTCGCCTTAATATTGAATTGGTAAATTCTGCGGCTTCGAAGACACCCCCTGTCTTCTTATCATCACTTCTTTTTGAATACGAGGTTAATAACATGGTTGTTCGTAAAAAAGGTTTCACGCTGGTCGAGCTGTTAGTCGTGATCGCGATTATCGGCATTCTGATCGCACTATTGTTTCCGGCCTTTTCGGCCGTTCGCGGAGCTGCCCGCTCCACGCAATGCAAAAGCAACTTGCGTCAGTTCGCATTGTGCTTGTTGGCCAAGGCCAGCAATTCACCCAACGGCACGTTCTGCACCGGTGCTTTCGATAGCAAGCGAGACGGTGTTTTCGATCAGTACTCATGGGTTTCGGATTGTGTCGCACAGGACGTATTCCCAGGGCAACTACTTTGCCCAGCTTCAATTTGCCCAGGTTCCGAAAAATGGAACGGTGCCAGTTCAAATGGCGCATCGGCACCACCAGCGCGTAAAGGTGTTTCATGGAAGGACGGAAGGTCGGAACAGCAAGTGGCTGAAGCTGGAATTAACACCAACTATGCAACCAGTTGGCATTTGGTTCGAACCGCTCCCGTGTTCGCCGATGGTGGAACCACAAAAGTGGGCGGTTTGAAAGATTGGTATAAAGGTGCTAATCAACTGTGTGTGGGTCCGCTGACGCTGAAGGCGTTGGATGCTGGCGATCTTCCCGCCAGCGCTTTGCCAATGATTGGATGCGGGTCTCAAGGGGACGTAAACCCCGACGGTAGTGCTAGCGATGGAGTTCTCGTAAACACTGTTTCGGAACAGCTTGGTTTGACTGCCGGAGTTCCGATCGCGGAAAGCTTCAACGATGGGCCCTCCATCGTTAATAGTGGTTCGGGAGGTGCTGTTAAATTGATTCCTGATGGAACGACGAGAGCGGCTCTTGACTCACCAGCGAGCGGCTATCCTGTTGCTGGTAGTGTCGGTCAAACGGGCCTCATCCTGCAGGACACTCGCGACTGGTATGCGTGGCATTCTAAAACCGTCAACATCGTGTTTGCTGATGGAAGCGTTCGAGCCATCGAAGACACCAATGGCGATGGCTACATCAATCCTGGTTTCGGGGTCGATCCAGCAGTGGCAACACTTGCCACTACAGGCTACACCTCTTCAGAATGCGAAGTCGATCCTTGGGACATGTTCCCAGGAGTTCTTCTCAAAGGTACTTTCGCAACCAAGAAGTTTGAGCAATAGGTTTCTCACTTTCAACTTGGATCAGCAACATGCGCCGCAACCCGCTTTGGTCATGGATCAAAGCGGGTCTTTTCGGTTAGGTAATCGATCCATTTTTCTTGAGGTGCAAATTTCAAAGCGATCTCTCGATCGATCATTTTCGCGCCGCCGTTTTTGGAACCGATATCGACAACCAAAATGAGACAATGAAAACCACCAAACCACATCGACGATTTGATCGCCCACCGCCGCGTCCTCGTCGATTCATTCGTCGCGCATTTACGTTGACGGAAATGCTGATCATCATTTCCATCATCGCGATTCTAATTGGGCTGCTTTTTCCAGCAGCTGCGGCAGTGCGGCAGGCTGCACGACAAGCTCATTGCCAGTCGAATTTGAAGCAAATCATGTTGGCAACCTTGAACTACGAATCAAAGGGTTGCGGGTTTCCACCTGGCGATGATGGACGAGGCCAGAGCTGGATTGTTTCGCTGTTGCCATTTCTGGAACAGGATGCACTTTGGGAGTTGGCCATTGATCGCTTGGAATCGGGCGAGTCGTATCTGGATCGCTGGAGTAAGCTTTCGAGACATCAGCTTCCCCACGTTATCTGTCCGGCGGCGACTCCAGAAAATGGTGAAGCCTCATTGATTGGTCAAGGTAAATTCGCCAGCCACTACTATGGCATTGCCGGCCCAGTTGGTAGCTCTTGGAATCTTGATCGTACTCAACAGTACACTTATCGCGATTTAGGGGCGAATCCCGACGGCTTGATTGGGCTTCAAGGGATCTACTCACCGCGAGAGAACGGAACTTTTACTGCGACGCGAATGCAGCATGTGGCCGACGGGATATCCAACACGTTCGCTTATGGCGAGATTTCAGAATTCCAAACCACCGAGGCAAATGAACCCGCGGAGCGATCCGGTTGGGCATTTGGAGCCGGGTACGACTCATCGAAAAGAGTCTTGAAAATTTACTCGGTCAAGTCAATCAACCACCCAGTCAGTGCCGTTGTCGAGACCTTGAACGATACGCCGATTGCCAGCAACCATCTCGATAGTGTGCATTTCGCGATGGTGGATGGCTCGGTTCAAAATGTTAGCAAACACGTTTTGCTCGATGTTTTGAAATCGTTTGCGAGCATCGGCGAAGGTGAATCTTTGCGAAGTCTCAATGAGGAATTTTAAGGATCGGTCTCGAAACTATTTCCGTAGGATGGACATTCCTGTCCGTCCATGGACCCGCGTCGGACAGGTATGTCCAACGTACAAATCGGGTAACCGTTCACGGTGAACTCGAAAAAGGTCGCGGATCGACGAGGTTCGTAGCCGAAGTCGTGAGACTTCGGTTTTATCCGTTTGGTAAATTTCCGAACTCTCACGAGTCCGGCTACAATCCGTGAACGGTTACCAAATCGGGAAGTTTTTTCAGGACAGATACTAAAGGTTACGTTTAGGAGATTTATTCTTCCGCAATGCAAAACAGGTGTTGCTCGCCGCGAATGAACAGTTCTTTGCCGACGGGGGCCGGAGTCCCATCAACGGTTTCGCCTACCGACTTCGTGGCTACAATTTTCAGTTGATCTGCA
>JBGSKR010000052.1:0-3589 GCA_041741135.1 Mariniblastus sp. | reverse complement strand
ATCAGAATCCTTCAGTTGCTTGCTGGCTGGCGTGTGATTGTCGGCGGGATCCAGTCGTACGATGCGTCCGCGATGTTCAGTCACTCGCAGAAACTACAGGGATGCTGATCATGTTGACGCCTAGTGGGCAGCGACTGGATCAAGTCCTTGTTGAAAAACTGGCTGGCGTCGCAAACGCCAGCGAATGTGAAAACGGTGGACAGACCGAATTCAAAAACCACAACGAAAAAAAGGAAACTAACTTCGGCCCAATTCAACGCGATCTTGCCGCCCGATTTATCGTGTTGTGCGGTCGCTACGAAGGCTTCGATCAACGCGTCATCGACATTTTGAATCCGATGGAACTTTCGATCGGTGATTACATTTTAAACGGTGGAGAAGTCGCCGCGATGGTATTGATTGATTCACTCGTGCGAATGGTTCCTGGCGTTTTGGGGGATGAGAATAGCAATGTCGACGACTCGTTTTCGCGAGGAAATCGCTTGCTCGAATATCCCCAATACACTCGCCCGCAAGAATTCGAAGGACATGCCGTCCCAGAAATCTTGCTTAGCGGCAACCACCGGGAAATCGAACGTTGGCGAACTGAACAAAGTTTACATAAAACCAAACAGCGCCGAGCAGATTTGCTCGGTTGAAATGTGGCATAGGCTTCCAGCCTGCGATTTTTTTTGTCAAATATTTTGTAACCGTTCACGGATTGTGGCCGGACTCGTGAGAGTTCGGAAATTTACCAAACAGATAAAACCGAAGTCTCACGACTTCGGCTACGAACCTCGTCGATCCGCGACCTTTTTCGAGATCACCATGAATGGTTACAATATTTTTTTGTCAAACTTAACCACGGACGTAGAGCCTACGCCACAATACTAATAAATCTAACTATCTTTACTTGAACCAAAACATCGCCTAACACATAAACTTCGGGCTGATCCGAACATGAACGTGACCGGCAAATTTTAAAAACAGGAATCCTGAACATGTCCCAAGACATCATGAAACTCGTCGAGCAATCGAGTTTGAAAGCCGACGTTCCCCAATTCGATATCGGCGATACCGTCGACGTCCACTGCTTGATCCACGAAGGAGCGAAAACTCGCACCCAAGTCTTTTCCGGCACCGTGATCGCTCGCAGCGGTGGCGGAGTCAACGAAATGTTCGTGGTTCGCCGTATCGTCGCCGGACAAGGCGTTGAGCGGAAATTTCCGCTGCACTCACCACGTATCGATAAAATCGAAGTCAAACGATCGGCCGTCGTCAAACGTGCTAAATTGTATTATCTCCGCGATCGCGTCGGCAAAGCCGTTCGCCTCAAAGAGCGCCGAACTTAGTATTCGCAGTAAAATTAGTGTCATCTTTCGCGGCGCGAAAGTATGCTACTTTCGCCGAGCGAAGGGCGACTTTCAATTGACAGAGTTGTGAGCGCCCGCGCGCATTGAATGGTACTTCCTTGATTTCGCTTTTTTTAGTTCCGTATTTTCGTCCCTGCTATGACTCGTCCTCAAGTCGCCGTTACCGGTTTTGGAATCAACAGTGCGCTCGGCATCGGAGCGGAAGCAAACACGGAAGCTCTTCAAGCCGGTCGATCGGGCATTGTCTCGATTCGCGAACAGTGGGAGCCGTTTGGTTTCCGCTCATTGGTCGCGGGCAACATTCGCGTCGCCGGTCTGGCAGATCGTTTTGATCGAAAGC
Organism: Mariniblastus sp.; assembly: GCA_041741135.1. Lineage (GTDB taxonomy): Bacteria > Planctomycetota > Planctomycetia > Pirellulales > Pirellulaceae > Mariniblastus. The sequence goes on along the minus strand of JBGSKR010000052.1, from coordinate 1,897 downwards.
AATTGCGGTTCATGTGCGAGCCAGCGTTGCTCGCCGCCGCCGCCACTGCCGACGCCATTGCTCACGCTGGGCTGACGGACGATCTCGTTCAATCACGAGAGACCGGCGTGATCTTGGGAACCGGTGCTGGAGCCAGCATCACGGACGTGCTGTTTTTATGCGACCGCTTGCGAGAGCGTGGCGCCGCCAAAGTCGGAGCTTATCACACACCGATCATCATGGGTTCATCGGTGACGGCGAATGTTGGCAGTGTGTTTCACATTCACGGTCATTCATATTCGATCACTTCCGCCTGCGCGACTTCAGCCCATGCGATCATGATGGGCATGGATGTTATCCGCAGTGGGCGACAAAAAAGAATGATCGTCGGGGGCAGTGAAGACATTGCGATGTACGCCGCCGGTTCATTCGAAGGCATGAACGCGCTTTCGTCTGCGTTCAATGATCGGCCAACCGCTGCCTCGCGACCGCTCGATGCCGCCCGCGATGGATTCGTTTATTCCGGTGGTGCCGGGATTCTGATTTTGGAAGAACTGGAAACCGCTTTAGCTCGTGGTGCCACGATTCACGGAATTATTGCCGGTGCTGAAGCGACTTGTGACGGCAACGAAATGGTGGCACCCTCTGGTTTTGGAGCCGAGCATTCCATGAACGGTGCGATTGCCGATGCCGGGATCGACAAACGCGAAATCGATTACTTGAACTTGCACGGAACTTCAACACCGATCGGCGATATCATTGAAGTAGAAGCCGTTAAGCGAGTCTTTGGTGCCAATGTGCCGCCGTTTTCTTCAACGTAATCGATGACCGGTCACGCGCTCGGTGCTGCCGGTTCCATCGAAGCCATCTTTTGTTTATTGATGATGAAAGAGAAATTTCTCGCGCCAAACATCAATCTCGAAGACCCTGATCCTGTCGTTGCCGGATTGCCGATCATCGCACAAACGGCCGCAGCAGAAATTCGTTATGCAATCAGCAACTCATTTGGCTTCGGTGGCACCAATTGCAGTCTCGTGATCGCCCACCCCGATTTGGCGTAAGTGCTAAACGGTTTCGTTCCAGAAATTTTTGATTGTTAGGTCCGACTATGGAAATCCAAAACTCAAGCGAACTTACCTCCCTCAAATGCGTTCCTTGCGAGGGCGGTGTGGATGCCTGCACTTTGCCTTTCGTCCAGCAACAGCTGCAGGAACTGCCAGGCTGGTATCTTACTCATGAGAATCAGCGAATTCGCAAAGACTGGAAGTTGAAGAATTTCGTCGAGGCGCTGGCGTTTTTTAATCGTATTGGAGACGTCGCTGAATCCGAAGGTCACCACCCCGACTTGCATCTCGAAAGCTACTGCAACGTTTCTATTGAAATCTGGACACACGCGATTGGTGGATTAAGCGAAAACGATTTTATTCTCGCAGCCAAAATCGATCAGATTGCACTTTAGGCGAGTGGCAGATTTGTTCTTGGCAAGCGCTGTGGAAATCGCCAGTATTCCATCAATCAGAAGGGAAGTCTGACGAGTCCCCCTACTGCAAAAAGTTTTTTGCAATCGAGAAAAACGCTACCGAGTCGCTATCACTCGGCTGACAGCGTTTTTGATTTTCCGCGCTTCTTTTTGAGGCCGATCGATTGAATCATCATTTTTTGAAATCTTTTAAAGTCGCTTGGCATTCACTTTTCTTGAGCAGCGACAGGGTTCCATTGGAAAATCCCACTTCTTTCTCACAGGCACCGTCCTCAAACCGGTTGTAACGAAGCTGCCGGTTTTTTCTTTATCCCCGAATGTTACCGTCGATCACGAGTTATGACTTGCTCCGATTGTTTCTGCCGGTTTCGAATTTCCGAACGTTTGGATTGTCCTCGTCGATGCTAACACCGGAGAACCGGCCCAATCCGTGTTAAG
>JBGSKR010000051.1:0-7707 GCA_041741135.1 Mariniblastus sp. | reverse complement strand
GCGATGAAGTTAAACAATTTTACATCCCTTGATCCATCAGAAAAAGCAAGAGGGATCAGCGGGCTTACGGGAGCGAGCAAGTTAGATCGACAGATTTGGTCTGAGTTTGAAAATGATCGCCAATCGCTTGTGCTGGAGATTGAGTCCTTGCTGGGAAATGAGGTTGGAGATAACGACAGCCAACTCGATTGTTTCAATGGCAGAGTCGAATCCACGGATCGAGAAACAAGTGTGACTTCAAGGCGTTATCAGGATTTTTTCCGGCGCATCGTTTTGAACAGCTACGAACAATGCTGTTGCATAACAGGAAATCCGATTCCCCAATTGCTTCGTGCGAGCCATATTGTCCCTTGGAGTGCGTCCGTTGAAAATCGACTGAACCCACAAAACGGTATATGTTTGGTCGCGACATTTGATGCGGCTTTTGACAAGGGATTAATCGCAATCAGCGACAAATACCGTCTCATGGTGAGTTCCAGAATCAAGGATTTCTCGGATAATGAAAATGTCAAAAACGACTTTTTGAAGCGTGAAGGATGCGAAATCAGATTGCCTCAAAAGAACCTTCCGGATTTAGAATTTCTCAGATGGCATCGTAGCGAAATCGCGAATATCTCGTAGGTATCATCGGAAGTCGTTTCAACCCAAAACCTAACTGGACAGCGCCACTTTCTTACCCAATACAAGCCCGAATCGCCAGTTTTGAAGTTACACTATCCGTACCCCGACGCGCGAGCGAGGCGACATTTAACGTTGATTTGCGGCATCCTCGGTGGCGCTTCGGGATACTGTTTGATCGCTTTGCGTTTTTGATTTTATACCGCAATTGCCGATTGAAATGTAAATTTTTATTAAAAGTGTGCAACTTCAAAAAGTGCCAGCGAGTGAGTCACTTACCATCTTTTAGAAGAGCCATCTTCAAACGAACTTTCTCAATTCCTACCATTTTCGAATTGAGTCAACCGTATATCGTCAGTCGGCATCCGCACCATAATCACGAGCGTCCCCCCAGCGATTGAACTCTCGGAAGTTCTTGGTGACAGCTTCGGCAAAATCGCTTCGAAATTTTTCTGGCGGAACTTTCGATATAGGGTTGGGTTGAATCAACTTGAAAATCCGGAGGCGTGGAGCCGCCCTGTTGATCGAACCCATTTTGAGACAGCAATGAAAATCTGGAAAGTTGGCGTCGTGGGAGGCGGTCCGGGTGGGCTGATGACGGCTTATGCGCTTCAAAAAGTGTCGGATTTTCCGATCAAGGTCTCCATTTTCGAAGCCACGAATCGACTGGGCGGAAAAATCTTGACGCCTCAATTTTCCAGTGCCGCCGTGAATTACGAAGCCGGTGCCGCCGAGTTTTACGACTACTCTCAGTTTGATGAAGATCCGCTTAAAGACCTGATTGCGGAATTGGGTTTGCCGATCAGCCAAATGGGCGGTTCGGCCGTCATTATGGAAAATCGAGTTCTTTCCAGTTTGGATGATGTGCGTGAGCAACTCGGTGCTGCGGCTTATGATTCGTTGGTGGCTTTTGATCGCGAAGCCAAAGACACGATGGTTCGCGAAGAGTTCTATCATTCCGACGATCCCGAGGGCATCGCGGCGATGGAAGCTGAGCGGCAACCGCGAGAAGGTTTCGCACCCATGCGTTTCAATTCGTTGATCGAAACTGTGGCTGATTCCGGTGCCAAACGATTTATCGAGACCTTGATTCACAGCGATCTGGCGACTGAACCGTCACAGACCAGTCCCGAGTATGGTTTGCAAAATTATTTGATGAACCATCCCGACTACATGCGACTGTATGGGATCGAAGGTGGCAACGAGCGGTTACCACGAGAGTTAGCCGCTCGCTTGGATTCCGATTTCTTGATGCAACACTCGGTTCAATCGATTTCGAAATTGAACAACGGCCTAATGCGTGTAACTGCGAACTATCATGGCCAACTGGTCGAACATGATTTTGATTTTGTCGTCGTTGCCTTGCCTCACAATCAGATTCAGTCGATAGAGTATTCGGGCGAGCGTTTGGGTAGCGCAATTCAACGTCACTACGACTACTATCATTATCCCGCCCACTACTTAAGGATTACGATCTTGTTCGAGCGAGTGTTTTGGCGACCAGAATTGACGGATTCCTATTGGATGCTGGATCGGTTCGGTGGCTGTTGCTTGTATGATGAATCTTTGCGGGTGCCGGGAATGACTCATGGGATATTGGGTTGGTTGATTGCTGGTGAAACGGCCCAAAAAATGAGTGAATTGAGTGATGAGCAATTGATTGAGGAAGGAGCGAACAAAAGGTGTCAAGTACCGTTTGGGTATTTAGAAACGTTCAGATTCAACACGTGGCAAATTACGCTGTCAGATACATCTCCGGTTGGACATGGGATCGCCCCTGAATTTTTTCGGTAAATAAGGCGAACATGCTGAATTCAAAGGTCCCAAGACGTAGACTTGGCGAACTAAACATGGCCTTCTAAATTTCCATCCTTTCCCTGCATTAAGAAGAAACCATGTCTGCGATTAAATCCGTGCAACGAGTCTGCCCAGGTTTACTTTATTCATTCTTTGTTTTGGTGCTTACAGGAATCCTCATCGCAATCCAGCAACCTTCGTTTCCAACTGCGACGTTTTCTCCTGACCGAGATTCAATTCAGAAACAAGCGTTTCAGCATCATTCAATTCACGATGCTGCAACCCTGTTTCCGGCGGTACAAGAATCGATCAACGATGGTAGCGCAGTCTACTTGGACTTGGAAGGTCGCGACTTATCCCAAGAAGTCACTGATAGCTTAAAAAAATTGCCCGCACTCGATAGCTTGAACCTAGGAGGCGCGAAGCTTCCGCCAACATTGGTTCAGAATTTGGTGGATTGCGAAAACCTGAGATACCTAGATTTGTCAGCGATCAAATTGGAATCGAAAACGACTGTTCTTCTTCCCAAGATTCCGAATTTAGAAGAACTCGTCCTGTGTGGCAATGAATTGAATCATGAGTCGTTTCGACATGTGACTCAATGCAACAAATTGAAAAAACTAGCAATTCTTGATTCTACAATTCCGGGAGACTGGCTTGCAGGGATTGCCGCGTTTCCTAACTTGGAAGAGCTAGTCTTGGACACGGTGTCGATCGATCGCCTTGATTTGCAACTGCTTCCGAAATTGGAGAAATTGAGACGGCTAGAGATTGGGTTCGGGGGAAAACAAGCAATGGATGGTCGCAATTTTGAATCAATGATCGCTCCGGTTTTTCAATGCAAGCACTTGGTTTCTCTGAAGATATTGGGCCAAGTTCCGCTTTCTCCCGAGACGCATGGAGGTTTGCAGAAGATGAAGGAACTGCAAACTTTGCGATTGTCTTCCGATACTCCTTTAAGGCTTGAAGCACTGGATAGTTTAGTGTCACTTCGAACGACAGGGACGATAGCTTCTTTGCCCATTTCTCTGCAAAACTTGGACGTTTCTGACAATCGAAGTTTTACTGGTTGCGAGTTAGAAGTATGCGAAATGCCAGAACTAACGTCTGCCAATTTTCGTGATTCGACTTTCAAATCAGAATCATTAGTTTTCTTGTCCAAGTTTTCGAAACTGAAGAATCTCGACCTTGGTGGTGTTCGGCTAAGTTCGATTGGACACGAAGAGCTACTGGCCTCAATTGGAAAATTGGAGCAACTGGAGCATCTCAAAATACATTTAGATGGTGGCCCCAAAGACTCAACAAAGCTGGCGTTTCTTTTGAACAATATTTCTTTGAAAGAACTGGATTTAGGTTTGGAAATCTTAACTCCAGATGACCAGAAAATACTAAAGAAACTGGTAGGCCTAACCACTTTGAGTCTATCGGCAGTCTCAGTGATCGCTGACTACGAATACTTGAACGAGCACGGCCATCCGTTTGAGATGCTCGAAGATGCGACTAACTTGAAACATTTGAAACTGGTTGGTCAGGACTTTGACAAATGGTGTTTGGTTGTTGGCCATGAGAAGGCCAAGCGAACGAAAAAGTATGTGGATCCGGTAAAAAACTTTCCAAACTTGATCGAACTCGTTGGTTGGACACCATACGAAGCTGACGAATATCAATCTCGAGGAACACTTCAGCTTATTCGACCTGGAACCGAGTACAAACCGAATAGCGCTCAAGGAATTTCAGATATCCCATTCGTTCCCAGTGGCACTCAGTTTCTCAAATTCCCAATTGAAAAAAAAGCATTCGATTCGAATCGATTTGCCAGAGTGCGTTTTTATGATTCGGATTTTTCAGGTATTGAAAAACTAAACTGGCGGCACGGATTTTTCCCGGTTCCAAGATTAGAACGAACTTCATCGATTAACGATGCATTGGCGAATCTGATCGTCGTTAAAACAAGACGCGCCACTTTCTCAATTGATGGAAAAGATTTCACAGCCCAACGTATCTTGAAATGCTACGTTGGTGGCTCTCACCTTGTTGACATCCACTACTTGGATGTTCCTCAAGAGTTCGAATACGCTTGGCAAAAGATTCAGGACGGCAGCATAACAGAGACACCTTCCTCAAAGTTCACAACTCTTTCGATTCCAACATCAAACCGTCAACCTCGATATTGGCGAGAAGGGCAACTAATGATTGGCGTTTACATCAAGCGCGGCGAGTTTGTTGAAAAAATCATGCCGTCGTATCCAGATGAACTTGGCATCAGTTCAACTGGCCACTTTTTCAATCATCCGGGGATTCCAACTCCGGCAAACACAAACCACACCTATGGCCAAACTTACTTTCAAATGCAAGAGTTTTCCGAGTGGTTTGAGAATTGGCTGAAGAACCATTATCCAGTTGATCTAGATGATTTGCAGGCGGCACAACCAAAGAGTCTGGTCGCAAAGCGCTACGTGTCAGAATTCGAGAAATGGTTACAGGGCCAGTGACGGTGAAAAGTACTCGCAACCTCAATCCTTAAACCGCGAGGCGATGACCGAGATATTCTGCCCGCCAAAACCAAAACTGTTGGTGAGCGCGATGTCGCATTTTGCATCGCGTGCTACGTTGGGAATGTAGTCGAGATCACACAGCGGATCAGGATTTTCATAGTTGATGGTGGGCGGCAACACGTTGTCTCGAATCGCCATCAAGCACACGATCAACTCGGTGGCTCCGGCGGCAGCGATCAAGTGCCCCATCATGGATTTGGTGCTAGAGATTGGCGTCTGCATCGCGTGATCTCCGAACACTTCTCGACAGGCTCTCGATTCGACTTTGTCGTTGACGGTGGTGCTGGTTCCATGAGCATTGACATAATTAATCTGATTTGGGTTCAGCCCTGCATCAGCAAGTGCCATTCTCATGCAGCCGATCGCACCGCGGCCTTCGGGGTGAATGTCGGTGATTCGATAAGCGTCGGCGGTTGATCCATAGCCCGCGATCTCGCCCCAGATGTGAGCACCGCGAGCTTTGGCGAATTCAAGCTCTTCCAGCACCACCATCGCGGCGCCCTCGCCTAAAACAAAACCGTCTCGCAAACGATCGAACGGCCGCGAGGCACCGGTGGGATCGTCGTTGTTGGTGGAAAGTGCGGTGAGCAGATTAAACCCTGTCACACCAAACGGGTGGATCATGGAATGCGTTCCACCGGAGAGCATCACATCGGCTTCTCCTCGGCGGATAATTTCGGCCGCTTCACCCACGGCTTGATTGCTGGCAGCACAAGCGGTTAAGCAATTGGCGTTGGGGCCTTGAGCGTTGAACATTGCGGCGATGTGGCCGACGGGCATGCTCGGTTCTTGTTCGAGTTCCATGATCGGATTCAGTTTATCGAGTCCTTCACGAGTGAAGCGAACCAAGTCGAGGCCGCCCGCTTCATCGAGCGACGCCGCCATCATGGACGCGAACGAGTAGAAGTCTTGATTGCCTTCACCGCTGCCCATGTACACCCCGAACTTGCGAGGGTCTTTGATTGCATCGCCAACTCCCGAGGAATTGAAAGCTTGTAGGGCGGCGCCGGCAGCAAATTTCGAGTGACGACCGCGCATTTTCCAAGCTTCGGGGTTATCGACGCATTGATCGATGTCCCAGTTCTTAATTTCGGCGGCGATTCGCGTCGGAAAATTATTGGCGTCGAAAATGGATGTGTAGCCAACGCCGGATCGGCCTTCTTTGAGAGCCGACCAAACGGTTTCGATATCATTACCAAGCGGATTGATGACGCCAACGCCAGTAACAACGACGCGACGACGTGAAGAGTATGTTTTCATGGCAGTAGTTTACCAGACTTTGAATTTTTGGAAACATTGATTTGGGGCTACTATGATATAACCTAAACTGTCGCTCGCCCTATCAAACCGAAGAGATTGTGATGAAAACGCTTGTTCCCATCCGAATGCAGTTCGTCTACTTTGCTGTCATGTTCGTTGCCGTTTGGACGCTTGTGTTGACCAGCTCTGGACTTGCTGATGATGATCGCGATGCAGCATCAGTAGAGAAACCGAACGTCATTTTGATGATGGCGGACGACCTGGCATATGGCGATGTTTCCTGTTACGGCGGGAAACGGATTCGGACACCGGTGCTGGATCAATTGGCACGTGATGGAGTTCGGCTAACCGATTTTCATGCGGGCGGAACCGTGTGCACGCCCTCGCGAATGGCGTTGCTGACCGGTGCTTATCCAATGCGTGTGGGCTGGCCGGGCGGAGTGATCGGACACCGGATCAACCCGCGCCGTGGACTGGCTCCCGAAGCCTTGACGATCGCCGAAGTCTTCAAGGATGCGGGCTATGCAACAGCACTGGTCGGCAAGTGGCATTTGGGAGATGCGAAAGAATTGCAGCCGATGAATCAGGGATTTGATTCGGCATATTATATTAAGCAGAGCAATAACCAAACGAAGAAGTTGTGGCGGAACGAGGAATTGATCGCTGATCCGTTTGACAATCGCCGACTCACGCAGCAGTTCGCAACCGAATCGATCAAGTTCATCCGCGAGAATCAGGCCAAGCCTTTTTTTCTGTACCTGCCTTTTACCGCACCACACTTTCCGGCGCAAGCGCATCCCGACTGGGATGGGCTATCGAACAACCATGCTTACGGAGACGTGGTCGAAGAACTGGATTTCCGAGTCGGCGAAATTCTCGAAGCTTTGAAGTCCGAAAAAATCGATCAGCGAACCATCGTGGTTTTTCTGTCTGACAATGGCACCGATCCCAGTCAACGAAAATGGAGTTCGTCGGGGCCGTTTCGCGGGATGAAGTGGTCATCACTCGAAGGTGGCACCCGCGTCCCTTGTATGATCCGCTGGCACGGCGTGATTCCCGCAGGCCAAACCATCGATGAGCTGACCGCGGCCATTGACTTGCTGCCAACGCTCGCTCATGCCTGCGATATTGACCTGCCGAACTTTCCCAACAACAGTCCGAAGATCGATGGGGTGAATGTGTGGGATACGCTGATCAAAAAACCAAACAGCATCCATGCTCGCACAAATCTATTGTATTGGGATGGCTGGGCGGAGCTCCAGGCGATTCGCGTCGAAAAGTGGAAGCTGTTTTTACGAGAAATCGATCAAGTGCCGGGTTCTGATCTTGGGCCTGTGCTCATCGACCTCGATAACGAACCCACAGAACAAACGAATTTAGCGGAGAAATTTCCCAATCAAGTCAAAACGATGCAGGCACTTGCGAGCGAACTAGTGACGGACATCAAAAAACATTCCATCCCACTCGGTGGCGATGC
>JBGSKR010000050.1:0-7964 GCA_041741135.1 Mariniblastus sp. | reverse complement strand
ACGATGCTGCGACGCCTCAAGCTGCCGCTGATCAGGCTCCGAGGAACGAAAAGAAAGCGAACTTTCACGAATTCAAATTGGGGATCGACGCAGCAGGAAAACTTTCCGTCAATGGCGAGCCAGTTGAGTTGGAAGAGTTGGAGAAATCGCTGGCGTTCATCGGCAAGAACGCGCCAGATTTTGAGATCCAAATTATTACCACGGAGGATACGAAGACGGAAGTTGTGAGTGAACTCGTGGAGCTATTGTCAAAACATGGCATCGATAGAATTTCGCTTCGAGTAATTGAATCGAAATTAAACCGCACCATCATCGCCGCCCTCAACATGGACATGGTCGGTCGACTCGAAGACAAACTAATTTTGCAAGGCATCAGCAGCAGCGACGTGTGGCCCGGTTTGATCGAAACGAAAAACGCCGTCGTGGGATTGCCACTCACTTTGTCGGACGACACCGATTTGCCGACCGACGCTAGTTCCTTCTATCAAGCTGGCGTGCCGATTCTGTCGGCCTTTACCGGTTCCCATAAAGACTACCACACCCCGCGCGACACACCGGAGAAATTGAATTATCCGGACGCCGCTCGCATCGCTCGCTTGATGGGTTTGATCACCCGATCGCTGGCAACTTCAGCAGAGATACCAAACTACCAACGCGTGGAATCAAAGCCCAAGATGGCGGCCCGTAGCGGTGGACGCGCTTACCTCGGCAGTGTGCCTTCCTATGGCGATGATGTGATTGGCGTGAAGTTGTCGGATGTAACGAAGGGCGCGCCTGCCGATGTGGCGGGCGTTAAAGGCGGTGATATTATCGTCGGTCTGGCTGGCAAGAAGATCGAAAACATCTATGACTACACGGCGATCATTGACGCTTTGAAGGTTGGGCAGGAGACGGTGATTGAAGTTGAACGAGGCGGTCAGAAAATTGAATTGAAGATCACGCCAGCTTCCCGACAGTAGTTTAGGCGAGTAATAGTTTAGGCGAGTGTTAGTAAAGTATTCACCGTAGTGGAACTCGCCAGAGTTCATCCTACCGCGAGAGAGTTCTGCCGAATTCCTTTCGATTTGATTCCTTGGCACATACCGTTCCGGCCAAACTTTCTGGCAGGTATACTTCAGCAATCAAATTGACTTCTACTTTCGCGCGACGGACTTTGTATGAGAAAAAAAAGAAAACCGACTTCTTCGTCACCTGCATCGAGCCAGTCAGCGGTTACGAAAAAGGATGAGACGTCTACTGAGGACACCAGTGACGATTGCGGATTGTCGTTTGATTCATCTCGCCCCGTCCAACCTCGAAGTCCGCTGGCCCGCTATGTATCTTTCGGGCTGTTGTTGAGCGTGATTATTCTGGTTGGTTTTATTTTTTTCGAAGTCATGGTTGGGTTTTTGGTGCCCTTGTTTTTAGCGGCGTTATTGGTGGTTGTGTTCCGCCCGCTGCATCGCTGGATGCTGGAGAAGACTGGTCAAAAGAAAACGCTTAGCGCGGGTCTGACCACCGCCGCCGTTTTTCTCACGGTGCTCGTGCCGACGGTACTGCTGCTGTTGTTGGCATTGGTGGAAGGTCGAGATGTAATCCGAAATTTTAATCCAAGCCAAGTCGAAGAAGGAGTTCGAAAGTTGCGAACGAGTCTACGACTTGATATGCCAGCGGCGATTCAGTTTCGCGTTATTGAAGGCCACTTATTGGAGCTGCAACAAACTCAGTCGCTGGATGAAATGGTGATCGATCAACACCGTAGTCGCCTATACGAAATTGAAGAAGCCGCCAAAGCATTGGCGGTATCTGCAAACCTTACCTGGCCGGACGATGTAAAGAATGAAGAGGATGCCACGAAAATAGGCGATGGCGCAAAGAAGGACACGATTGCTGAAGAAAAAGTCGAATCGCCCGAGTCGGGCAAGACAGATATCTCGGACGCTCAGAATCCGGACGGTGATTGGGATCTGTTTTGCCGGAAGCTACAGGAGACGCGCCAACTTAATTTTAGATCTCCATTGACTCGGCGCGTCGAGGAAACGGAAGAGGTCAGCAAGCAGCGGATGCAATTGGTGCAGCGTTATCAGAACTTAATTGCCGAGACGGCAAAGTATTTTTCGAATTTCAAATCTCAGTTGTTTGGCGGAAAGATGCGGGCTTGGCTGGCCGATGTGGTGAATCCTTCGAAAGAAGAACTCGAGTTGTACACTGCGACATCCGTAGGATATCTGCGAGACAAACTGTTTCAATTCGGTGGAGGAGCAGCTTCGTTTTTGGGGAAAACCATCATGGGATTTCTCATCATGATCATTGGTTTGTATTTCTTTTTGAAGGACGGTCCTGGCATGCTGAAAACGTTTCAGGGGTTGTCGCCGCTCGATGATGCTCACGAGCAAGTGCTGGTGATGGAATTTGAGAAAGTTAGCCGTGCCGTAGTTGTGGCGACGCTGTTGTCGGCGTTAGTCCAAGGGATTTTAGCCGGAATAGGATTCTACTTTGTTGGTTTAGAATCGATTTTTTTGCTGACAGTCTTGACTGCCGTGTTGGCGATGGTTCCATTTGTCGGGGCGGCGGCGGTTTGGGTTCCGTGTTGTTTCTATTTGTACTTTGTGCAGGATCAATTGGCAGCTGCAATCGGACTCGCTCTCTATGGTAGTTTGGTGATTTCGATGGCGGACAATGTGATCAAGCCGTATGTGTTACACGGGCAATCGAATCTGCATCCGCTGTTGGCACTGCTGAGTGTGCTGGGCGGAGTCGCGACTTTGGGGCCGATCGGAATTTTGGTGGGGCCCATGATCGTGGCGTTCTTGCAAACGTTGTTAAAAATTCTACAACGAGAAATTACCGTTATGAGCCAGTAGATTCCCAATGTTGAATCACGTTGGAGCGCCCGTTTAAAAAACAAAGTAGCGCATCAAACGGCTTTCCGTCATCCGCGCAGCCACGGCAGATTTCTTGAGAGCTAACCCAGCGGTTCTTGGGATTGGCATCCAACTGACTCAAAACTGCCTCCCGATAAATTTCCACATTGTAAAACGAAACCGTCAATTGCGTTTCCTCTGACTGACCTGGCAGGCAGACAACGAATTCCAAATTTAGTTGAGCCATGTTGGATACCAGAAAATCACGATGACGATCAAGTTCGAGTCGCCAAGCGACTTCGCGAATGGCCGTTTCGCGGAAGGATTCGTCAATCAACCGTTCCGCCATGATAAAATTCAATTGATCGTTGGCTGGATTAATTTGTGCCAACCAGCGAGTTGCTTCATGGTCATTTCGGCGAACGAGAGCGACGGAAAGTTCGAGGTTTTGCATCAGGTTGGCGAAGGTTAAATTGCGTTTGGGTTCTTTAGTCGGGAACGGTCATCTTATGCGACAAACAAGATCAAGGTAAACTCAAGTTTCAACTTCGAGAGTGGATTCGTTTACGCAAGTCAATACAATGGAAGGTCATGAACAGTCCCAAAGAAGCTCCCACGCGACGATGGGGGCGGCGTATTTTGTTGATGATCGTTTTGAGCTGTCTGTTTTTATTCGGCGTCAGAATGACTTCAAAACCGCCAAGCAATCTGGGAGTTCACAATGGCAAACTGACCGAGTGTCCAAGTTCGCCGAATTGTGTTGCTTCAAGTACAAACTCCGAATCTCATCGCATGGAGCCAATTTCGTTTTCGGGAACGTCCAGCGAAGCCACGGAGAAACTCAAGCAAACGATTCAGCAAGTTTTTTCGCGAGCCAACTTGGTGCAAGAGAAACCCGGTTATTTACGTTATGAATTCACCAGTCTCATTTTTCGCTTTGTTGACGATGTCGAGTTTTTTGTCGATGATGAAGCCAAGCAGATTGATTTTCGTTCGGCGTCGCGCGTCGGCCATTCGGACATGGGAGTCAATCGTCGTCGGATGAACAAAATCAAACAGGAGTTTTTGAAATGAACCGAATCTTTTTTTTCACGTTGTTTTTGGTGGTGATATCCACCGCAATGGTCTACGGCTTCAATTTCACGAAGCCGCAAACGAATGATGATTCAGGCACCTCAGTGCAGGTCGCGTCAGAGCAGGCGGAGCAGGAATCGAACAATCCATCGAGTGACGTTCCCGCCGACTCGCCATCGTCGCCATTGGAAGTTTCCCCTACCCCGCCCAGTTCAGGAGACACTGAAGTGACACCCGAGAATTCAAATCAAGAAAATGCAGCCGTCGAGTACAATCCGCTGACGCCGGAAGAGGCGAGAGTGATTTTGCACAAGGGCACCGAGTATCCTGGCACCGGCGAATACACGAAAAACAAAAAAGATGGCTTGTACATCTGTCGCCGCTGCAACGCACCGCTCTACGAATCAGAATCAAAATTTGATTCACGCTGTGGCTGGCCAAGTTTCGATGATGAAATCAAAGGTGCAGTGAAACGAGAGACAGACGCCGACGGCTTTCGCACCGAAATCTTGTGTCAGAATTGCGGTGGTCATCTCGGTCATGTTTTCTTAGGCGAACGATTTACCAAAAAAAATACTCGCCACTGTGTCAATTCGATTTCAATGAAGTTCGTTCCGGAGGGCAAAGATGCACCGGCTGTTATTCGATTGAAAACGGATGTGATCAATGAAGAATAGCGATTTTATCTGGATGAATGGGGAAATGATTCCCTGGGAGAAAGCCACCGTGCATGTGATGGCCCACGCGCTGCATTACGGTTCGAGCGTTTTTGAAGGCGTGCGTTCGTATGCCACTCCTAGGGGAGCGGCGATTTTTCGGCTGGATGCTCACATCAAACGCTTGCTCGATTCCGCTAAACTTTATCGCTATCCTGTGCCTTTTTCTAAATCGGAAATTGAACAAGCTTGTCGTGATGTCGTTGCTAAGAATGGCCTCACCAACGCATACATTCGTCCGTTGCTTTTTCTTGGCGCAGGTTCGCTGGGAGTCGTGCCAAAAGACGACGTGCCTGTCGACATGATTGTCGCCGCCGTTGAATGGGGGGCCTATTTGGGCGAAGACGGCATGAAGAACGGCATTGATGTTTGCGTGTCGTCATGGAAACGCACGACGAGTGCCGCGCTGCCGGTTTTGTCTAAAGCCGGTGGGCATTATCTGAACGCTCAACTGATTGGTGGCGAGGCGCGTCGCAACGGTTACGTGGAAGGCATCTCGGTGACCGATCGCGGCACCGTTTCGGAAGGCTCTGCCGAAAACGTGTTCGTCGTTCGCGACGGCCAGATCTATACGCCCCCTCTTTCGGCGTCCATTCTCAGCGGCATCACTCGAGACGCCATCATCAAAATGGCGCGAGAGCTTGGCTACACCGTCACCGAAATGGAATTGCCACGTGAGTTGTTGTATATCTCGGACGAAGTCTTCTTAACAGGAACCGCTGCGGAGGTGACTCCCGTGCGAAGCGTCGATCGAATTGAAGTCGGCAACGGATCCCGCGGGCCAGTTACCGCCGCGCTGCAAAAAGCTTTCTTCGGATTGTTTAGTGGAGAAACTCCCGATAGGCATCAGTGGCTGACTTGCGTCGAATAGATTCAAGCTTCAGGTATCGATTTCGTTTTCCGGCGGTCGTAGGGTCATTAGGTACAACGCAACACCTGACCAGACGAATCCAAATGCAATTAGACGAGCCCGATCAAGTTCTTCGCCAAACAAAAAAGCGCCGATAAAGAACTGGATGGTGGGGCCAACAAATTGCAAGATGCCCGCCGTGGTCAAACGAATTCGTTTTAGTGCAGCCGCATACAGTGCCAGCGGCGCGATCGTTACGGCGCCGCTGGCGAGTAACATTCCGTTCATCCACCCAACTGCGGTGAATGGCAGCGAACGAGATGTGAAGGACAGGAATCCCAAGTAAATAAACGCGGGCACGAACAGGATGCCTGTCTCAAACGTCAAACCGACCAGAGGCGAAATGAGGGTTTTCTTTTTTACCAACCCATAGTAGCCGAACGAAATAGCCAGAAACAAAGAAATCGCTGGCATTCCGGCTTTTGAAAACACGACCACTCCCACGCCGATGATGGTCAATCCAACCGCCACCCATTGGATGGGTGTCAAACGTTCGCCAAGAAAAATAACGCCTAACAAAATCGCGACTTGCGGACAAATGTAATATCCCAAACTGGCGTCGAGTGCATGGTCGTTAGAGATGGCCCACACGAATCCGAGCCAGTTAAGCAGCAGAAAAAATGCCGCCAACAGAAAACGTTTGATTGTTGCCCTATCTTGCAAAGCACTGCGAATTTCGGCAAGCGAAGGCAGCCATGTCACACGCACTCGCTCCGCCAATTGCGCAATCAACATCAAACCCAGCAGCGTCAAAAAAGCCCAGATAGCGCGATGGGCCACAAAATGCAGGCTGTCCACCTTATTTTTCAAAACGTGAACATAGATCGGAAACACCCCCCACAGCAGTTGAGCAAAAACGGCGCAGGCCATGCCCACGCGTTGGTTGCTGGCGGAAGAGAGATTGGTCGTCATGCGAATCGCAATAAAAAAACAAGAATGGTAGCCGACTTCCGCAAAGCTTGCCCAGCTTGTTGCGGCATTTCTAAAAAAATCTCTATTTTCGATTGTCGTTTCGCCCCCAGATGTTGATGGCTGGGTTACAATGGAAGCCGTCGTAGGCTTTTAAGGTTGAATTGTTCCGCATGAAAACTGAACAAAACTTCTGCCAGAAAGAATCATACCGCTCCCTCTCGGAGTGCGGCGGTCATCATCCGACCGCCAACCAATTCGAAAACGCGAAAAAATTATTGACCGTTTCAGACCGTGCCTCAACAGCCGGTCTTTTTTTGTATCTGCATTTTGCCGTGAATTCTGATGGTCAGAATGTGCGGCGATTTTTTTTGTTCCTACTCCAATCTGAAAGTTGAGGTTTCCGATGACTCATGCTGTTGAAACCATTCGCAATCTTGTGCTTTGTGGACATGGATCGTCCGGGAAGACGACGCTAGCCGACGCTTTCTTGACACGCACGGGAACCGTTTCCGGACACCACAGTGTTGATGACGAAACAAGTATTTGCGATTTCGACCCGGAAGAAAAAAAGCACCACTACTCGATCGAAGCCGCTGATATCTATTTCGAGCGAGATGGTCATCACTTTAATGTCATCGACACGCCCGGCTATCCGGATTTTATTGGTCAAGTCATCGGGCCGATGCAAGCCGTCGACAATGCGGTAATTGTGATCAACGCACACTCGGGCATCGAAGCCAATACGCGGCGAGTATTTCAGGAAGCCGGCAAGGCTCGACTGGGGCGGTTCATCGTGATTGACAAAATGGACGACGAAGCTGCCGATTTTCTTGCCCTTGTGGAAGAGATTCAACGAACGTGGGGCAAGAACTGTATGCCATTGAATTTACCGGTTGGAGCTGGAGCTGATTTTCGCGCCGTCGTCAGCACGCTGGACGTTCCCGAAAATTTTGAAGGTGCGATTCTCAATCCTCATGAAATTCATCAGCCTCTGATCGAATCCATTATCGAAGTCAACGACGAAATGCTGGAAAAGTATTTTGAAGGCCAAGAGCCGACTCGCGAGGAATTGTCCGAGTTGATCGTCGATGCGATCAAAGAAGGAAATTTGATTCCAATTCTCTGTTGTAGTGGAAAAACCGGAGTCGGTGTGAATGAACTGCTCGATACAATCGCGCTTTGCGGACTCTCTCCGTGTCATGTCCGACGTTCGGCCATCAATGGCGAGGGCGAAGTTGAAATTTCGCCCGATCCCAATGGCCCGTTGGTCGCCCAAGTCTTCCGCACGCACATTGATCCGTTTGTGCAGAAACTAAATTTCATTCGCGTGTTTTCAGGAACGCTGCATCGAGACGATGTCGTGCATGCCTCAGGATCGCGAAAGGGTATCAAGGTCGGCCAGTTGTTGGAAGTCATTGGTAGTTCGACGCATCCGGTCGACGAAGCGGGACCGGGCGAGATCGTCGCAATCGCAAAAATGGATGAACTACATACGGGAACGGTACTCGG
>JBGSKR010000049.1:0-5368 GCA_041741135.1 Mariniblastus sp. | reverse complement strand
GGTCGTTACACCGATTCGATTGGGACTTTGGAGCATTCCGATGGGGGAGCGCTCGCCCATTGGTATCAAGGGAAATCGCATTTGGCTTTGGCTTCATATAGCAAAGCGATTGCCGGATTTGAGCAGGCTCAGAAGGCGGGTTACAACACCGACGAGTGCCGCTTGTCGATCGCGGAAACGAAACGACTATCTGGTGACTTGACGGGTGCAATGGCGATTCTCGATGACATGTTTGGTCCAATCGAGCAGACAGCAGAATATTTGTATCAACGTGGGGCGACGATTGCGGCGATGACCGACAATCCGACAGAAGTTTGCAAGTTGTACGAACGAGCGGTTGAGTTAGACGACAAGCATCCAGGCGCGCTATTTGGGCTGGCGCTCGAGAATGATCGCCGTGGCAATGATGAAAAAGCGATTGAATTGTATCAGCGTGCGGCGGCCGTTTTTCCAACTCACGTAGGAGCGCTGCTCAATCTTGGATTGATATACGAGGACCACGATCAATACGAACGAGCCGCGCGATGTTACGACCGAATTCTTGAATCTCATCCGGCTCATGATCGAGCGACGTTGTATCGCACGGACGCGGTGGCTTCGATGGATGAACATTACGATCATGATCGCGAAAAAGTTCGTCAGCAGATTGCTGGAGTGATGAGTATCCCGATCGCTCAATTCGAGCTATCGGTTCGCAGTCGAAACTGCCTGCAGAAGATGGGTATTTTGACGTTGGGAGATTTGTGCCGGGTGACAGAGTTGGATTTGCTGAACAGCAAAAACTTTGGTGAGACTTCGTTGGTCGAGATTCGTGAGATGATGGCCAATAAAGGACTGATGATTGGTCAGTTTGCGAACCAAAAAGACGACGATGATCAGCCGGTGGACACGAGTCATCTTAGCCCTGATGAGCAAGCGTTGTTGGATCGTCCGATGGCCGATTTGAATCTGTCGGTTCGTGCTCGAAAGTGCATGACGCGACTGGGTTTGACAACGATCGGCGAACTCGTGCGAAAGTCGGCGGACGATTTGCTAGAGTGTAAAAACTTTGGCGTAACCAGTTTGACCGAGATTCGCGAGAAACTGGAACAAGCCGGTTTGAAACTTCGCGGCGAGTAGTGGCGACGTTTTTCCGATGTGCGCTGGACATTCCTGTCCGTCGGAATTCGAAGATCGCTTCGTTTTAGTTTAAGTGAAGTGCTCGGACAAGAATGTCCAAGCTACACTTTAAGGCTTCAGGATTGATTCCTTCTGTTGATGAACAAACCAGGTTTCCAATTCGAGCTGCTGCATATTGACTCTCGATGCGGGGCGAGGCTGGGAAGGTTGACGACACCTCGAGGCACGATCGACCTGCCGACGTTTATGCCAGTGGGCACGGTGGGTTCGGTTAAAGGTTTATCTGCTCGTCAAGTTTCTTTGACGGGTGCGCAAATCATCTTGGGGAATACTTATCATCTCGCACTGCGACCGGGTTCGGATCTGGTTGAAGCACTGGGTGGCTTGCCGAAGTTCATGGGCTGGCAGGGGCCAATGCTGACCGATAGCGGTGGCTTTCAATTGTTCAGTCTCGCCAAAATGACGAAGGTGACCGAGGAGAAGGCTGACTTTCGGTCGCACATTGACGGTTCGCTGATGGAACTCAGCCCCGAACGGAGTGTGCAGATTCAGCAAGAGTTGGGGGCTGATATTGCGATGGTGCTCGATCATGTGGTGCAACTTCCTTCTCCGTATTCGGTGGTTGAGGAAGCGATGCACCGCTCGATTCGTTGGGCGGCGCGTTCTCAAGCGGCTCATACGTCTGCGACTCAAGTTCAGTTTGCGATTGTGCAGGGAGGACTGGATGCCGCGATGCGAATCGCGTGTGCCCGCGAACTGGTGGCGATGGATTTTCCTGGTTATGCGATTGGCGGTCTCAGCGTGGGCGAGCCGCCAGAGGAGATGTATCGGACGTTGGACGTGACTTGTCCGGCGCTGCCGATCGATCGACCGCGCTATTTGATGGGCGTCGGAACACCGACGGATTTATTGGAAGGGATTCGGCGCGGAGTGGATATGTTTGATTGCGTGATGCCTACGCGAAATGGTCGGAACGCGATGGCGTTTACCGATCGTGGGCATTTGAAAATTCGCAATCAGGTTCATGCTCGAGACCCGAATCCAATTCAGGCTGACGTCGAAACGGAATTCTCACATCTTAGTAGGGCTTATGTGCGTCATTTGTTTCAGGCGAAAGAGATGTTGGGCCCAACGATTCTCAGTCTGCACAATCTGGCCTACTATGCGCGGCTGATGCGACATGCGCGGGAAGCGATTGCGAATGATTGCTTCCTGGATTTTTATCAAGAGCGGATGAGCGGATGGGCGGAGAAGTCTCGTGAGCGATTGACTTAAGCCCAGCTTGGCTGCGTGGAGCGGGCGACCACTTAGGTCAGTCACGGAGTTCTGGGAAAAGGCTGCGGACTGGGCGAAGTTTCTTTGATGGGTTGCCATTTTTCTGGGTTCTGGCGTTGGCACTGGCCTTGTTGGGCTTTTGGTAAAGTTTTAAGATACCTAATTGGTTTTTTGATATCGAGAAAGAACATGATTCAGTATTACAACGTTTGCTTGATGCTATTGGCTCAGACCCAGATCCCCGGTTCCACCGATGGGGGAACGGCGGTTGCTCAAGCAGCAGAAAAAAAACCGGAACCCGGCTTTTTTGACAACATGGGTTTCATGTTGCCAGCGATGGTTGCGGTGATGTTGCTGTATTTCATGTTGATGTCCAAGCCAAAACCGGGAACGCCTGCCAACAAATCGGAAATGTTATCGAAGCTGAAAAAGAATGATCGCGTGTTAACGGCAGGCGGCATTCTGGGAACGGTCGTTAATTTCCGATCCGACGACGATTACGTTACGGTGCGAATTGATGATGATTCAAATGCTCGGATGCAGGTTTTGGCGAGCTCGATTGTGCGCGTAGTGTCCAATGACGACACGAAATCCTGATTGGCGGCGAGATTCTTTATTGGCGCTTGATCTTGGCGATTAGTTTTCATGATTTTTCTGCTATAGGATTTTGCCGCAGTGCGTATCCTCATTTTCCATTACCTGAATTTATCACCTATCTAACATCACCTTTCTAGAGATTGCTCGAATGTTTGAGTTTCTTTCCACCGGTTCTCAGGTTGTCGGTTCGTTTCTATCGGGCTTCGCATCGTTAATGGCCCAAGCAGAAGATGCTGGCGTTAAAGTCGAGCATTTTTGGGAGACTGGTTGGTTTTTGTTTTTGCTCCTGGTCGCGGCAGTTGTGTTGGGCATCGTGTTGGCAAAAATGATCACAGGGAATCTGAGACTGAGCGAATACGCCAACCGAATGGCGATCGTGTTGGTTTCAATTTTGATCGCCTCACTGATGATTTGGAGTAAGTGGCCGCCGGAGTTCGGCGTTGATCTTCGCGGTGGTATCAATATCGTCGGATCACTGAACCTGGATGCGATCAGCAATGATGATCCAGATGCTCCGCGACCAAAAGCGAGCGACATTATTGACCTTCTTGTGCAACGCGTGAATCCAGGAGGCACGGAAGAGATTATGATTCGCGCGTTGGGCGACGACAAAATTGAGGTGACGATTCCCTCAGTTAATTCCGAAGAAGCTGACAAAATTTGGGATCGATTGGTAAAGGCTGGTAAGCTCGAGTTTCGTATCGTGGCCGATCAAAAGTATCATCCGAGCGAAGTCGCTTTGGCCCGAGAGATGGCCGCTGCCGGCAGTCGTGAGCGAGAGATAAAAGAAGTTGGGAAAGACGGCAAGGCTAAAACAGTCGCTTATTGGGCGCCAATAGCTCGTGAGGTGGTCGCCGATGTGCGGCGATCCGCAGGCGAAAAGCGTTTGGTTCCGTTGAAGTACTTTCCGCAAGGCAGTCATTTGGTCCGCGATAAGTCCACGGGTGGGCTGATCAATATGGATGAAGTTTTTTCCGAGTTGACTGGTGAAGAAGGCATGGAAGGTCGGGATTTCGCCCGCTGGTTGGATAAAAATGGTGTTCGCACGCCGCAAATTTTGCTGATCCAACCCGACGAGAAAATGAATGTAGAAGGAAGCCACTTGTACTACGCCGAGTCCGGCACCGACGATCGAAGTCGAGCAGCGGTCGATTTTGTGATGAAGGACGATGGTAGCACGCGACTGATGCGATTTACTCGCGCGAACAAGCCTGACTCGCAAGGCAATGTGCGATTGATGGCGATCGTCCTCGATGATCAAGTTCATTCCGCGCCTCAGATTAACGAACCCATTTCCAAACAAGGCCAGATTTCCGGCAGCTTTACGCGAGAAGAAGTCGAGGAGTTAGTAGTCAACCTGAATAGTGGAAAAATGGATGTGGCTCTCAACAAATCGCCGATCAGTCGAGACTACATTAACTCAACCCTTGGAGAAGAGTTAAAAGAAAAAGGCATTTGGGCGATTGGGTCATCATTGGCTCTGGTGCTCGTGTTTATGTTGTTCTACTACCGATTCGCTGGAATCGTTGCGACGGTGGCTTTGGTGCTAAATGTCGTTTTTATTCTGGCGTTGATTATGGCCATCGGCGCTCCGTTAACCCTGACCGGTTTGGCGGGACTGGTGTTGACCGTCGGGATGTCTGTTGACGCAAACGTGCTGATTTTTGAAAGAATTCGCGAGGAATTGGATCGAGGTGCCGCTTTACGGATGGCAATTCGAAACGGTTTCGACAAAGCGACGACCACCATCGTGGATGCAAATGTTACGACGCTAATTACGGCGATCGTGTTGTATGTCATCGGAACGGAGCAGATCAAAGGGTTCTCCGTGACACTGGTGTTGGGAATTCTGATGAGTATGTTCACGGCAATTTTTGTAGCTCGTTTGATCTTTGACATTGCGGAACGAAAACGCTGGCTGACAAAGTTGAACATGACACGGATGATGGAACGCAAACAATGGAACTTCTTGAACAAGGTCGCGTTAACGGGAGTGGTTTCGGTCGCGCTGATATTAATCGGCATCGGATGCTTGTTCTCCCTCGGAAGTAGTATCTTCGATAAGGATTTGCGTGGTGGTTCAATGGTGCGGATGGTCTTCAATTCGCCTCAGAATATCGAAGAGATTCGCGAATTATTGCGATCTCAAGCAATCGAGGTCAATGGTGAGAAGATCGAGTTTACGGTTTCCGGATTCGGTGTTGCCAACGCCGATGACTCGATGAAGGATCGTGTTTTCAAGGTCGATAGCAACTTGCCCGCCTGGGAAGGAAGTGCCAGTGATGTTCCGCAGTTTGAGCAGTTGGACGAATTGTTGTCGCGTATCTTCAAAGGCAAGTTGATGTTGCATCACGTCGATATCGTTGGCAATCCAACA
>JBGSKR010000048.1:0-3588 GCA_041741135.1 Mariniblastus sp. | reverse complement strand
CGTCTGGGGCTTTGATATCGCAACCAAAAAAGACGTGTACAACAACGAGGGTGGCAACCAGTAGTCACGCTTAGGCCCACGCCATCCTCTGCAAAACCAATCTTTAATGCTCGATCCAACAACGAAAACGAGGCTGCGTCGTCGGTTGCTGAACTGGTTTGACTCGCATCAACGCGATTTGCCGTGGCGAACCGAAAAAACGCCGTATCGAATTTGGATCAGCGAGATCATGTTGCAACAAACGCAAGTCGCAACGGTGATCGATTATTTTGAGCGCTTCGTTACTCGTTTTCCGGATGTTGAAAGTTTGGCGAAGGCTGATGAAGCCGAAGTCTTGAAACTGTGGGAGGGACTGGGTTACTACCGTCGTGCCCGACAAATGCACGCTGCGGCGAAAATCATTTGCGAGAATCATGATTCAAAGTTTCCGCTAGATTTCGAACAAGTGCTCGCGCTGCCGGGCGTCGGTCGTTACACCGCTGGCGCGATACTTTCGATCTCGACCAATCAACGCCTGCCAATTCTCGAAGGCAATACGATTCGTTTGTTCACTCGACTGATGGCGCTGAAAACCGATCCTAAAACTTCGGCCAACCAAAAACATTTGTGGGAGTTTAGTGAATCGTTGTTGCCAAGTAAACGTGTCGGCGATTTCAATCAAGCGTTAATGGAACTGGGCAGCGAGATTTGCACGCCCCGAAGTCCTGACTGTGCTCGTTGTCCGTTGCTGAGCTTTTGTCCGACCTTCGCGGGTGGTTGGCAAGCCGAGATTCCTGCCGCTGGCAAGAAGGTGGTTTACGAAGACATGCACGAAGCCGTCGTGATCGTGTCGCGCTGCGGGAAGTATCTGTTGCGGCAATGCGAACCGGGTGAGCGCTGGGTGGGGTTGTGGGATTTTCCACGCTTTCGAATTGACGATGCGAAGTCAAAAATGACCAACGAATCACTCGGATTGAAGAGTGATAAAACGATTGATCAGACCATCGAACGGCACTTAGAAGAAAAGCTATTGAATCAATTCGGATTGGTGACAAAGCTTACCGACACTCAGCATTCGATCAAACATGCGGTGACCAAATATCGAATTCGGCTCGATTGCTACACCGCCAAAATCCTCTCTGGTCGGCTCTCTCTTACCGCAGGCCAAATTCGCTGGGCCACGCCCGCCGAGGTCGCCGAGTTGCCCATGAGCATCACCGGCCGCAAGATTGCTGATCGAATGTTGAAATCAGCCGAAACGCGCTAGCGTCCAGTTCCGCCGATCCATTCACCCGCCACAATCTACCCAGGTTGGTTACAATATTGGCTCACCAACATTCTCCATCGCTTCCACATGCATTTCAATTCCTCCATCATCGCCACATGCGGAATCGGCTTGCTGGTCGGAATCTTGATTGGCTGCATTCCCGCCGAGTCATCGACGTCGGTTGGCAAGACGGGAATTTATGTCTGGGCTCGGAAAGGATTAGACGAGGGACGGTTTATCAAACCCCGCGCGATTACGATTGATGCCAGCGACAATCTGTACATCGTCGATACCACTAGCCGCATTCAAGTCTTTGATCGCGATGGAAAATTTCTCCGATCTTGGCGAACACCAAAGTGCATTCAAGGCAAACCCTGTGGACTCTCGATTAGCAACGACGGACTGCTCATGGTTTGCGACACGCATTATTTTCGCGTACTGTTTTATCAGCCCGATGGAACGCTAATCGAAGAACGAACGATCGGTGGCACGAACGGTCGCGGGCCGGGCGAGTTTGGTTTTATTACCGACGTCGTTCAGGACTCACACGACAACTACTACATCGCCGAGTATGGAGACTATGATCGAATTCAGAAATTCACTCCGACAGGAAAGTTCGTTTACCAATGGGGCGAGCACGGAGTTGATCCGGGTCAATTCCTGCGACCACAAGGATTAGCCATCGATGAACGGGATCAGCTGTGGATTGCGGACGCCAGCAATCATCGCCTGCAAGTCTTCGATGTGACGGGCGAACAACCGGAATTTGTTAAGACTTGGGGCGAGCAAGGATCGAAGCCTGGCCAGTTAAGTTATCCCTATTCGGTCGAAGTTGATTTGGACGGAACGGTTTACGTGGGAGAGATGGGCAACCATCGCATTCAAGTGTTCACTTCCGACGGGGATTCATTGGGGACTTGGGGCGGTGCCGGTCGAGAGCCGGGTCAGCTTCATCAACCTTGGGCCTTTTGCCGAGACAGCGCGGGCAGCTTTCACGTGCTCGATTCTTACAACCATCGAGTGCAACGTTTTGAGTTTGATTTAGATTCAGAAGTGACCAAATCAACGGCATCGGCAGCTCAGTGATTGCCGAAATTTCTTGACGATTCCTCCCTCAGGCTGTAAACTTCGAGGCGAAGCCAAGTCTTGCTCGTTCACCTGCATGTCCTGTGTGTTGTTCTCTTTGTGTTGTTCTCTTCGTGTTGTTCTTATCTGCAATTTCACATCGAAAAAGGAGGTGTGTATGCCTACGTTTCACCAACTATGGATCAACCATCCCATGAACGGGAGTCCTCCAGAACAACATCCCTGCCGTGACCGCAAAGGAGTCGTTCATGCTATTCTCGAAAATCAGTGTGCCGTTCGCTTGGGGCTGGCTTTGCAAGGTGCCGGTGTCAAGACTGACAGTGTTTCGGGTGCACGTTGCTGGAATGGACATGGTCAAAAGCACATCCTGCGAGTTCTAGACTTAGTCCCGTGGATTGAAAAACAGGCCGCAATGATCGGTTGCAAGAAGAAAACCGTGCACAAGGGAGTCACCTCCGCAGACTTTGCCACGAAAAATGGAATCGTCTACTTCCAGAACTTTTACGGCCGCAACAATCAGGGCGATCATATCGATCTCTGGAACGGTCAAAAAATCGCCAAAGGCGATCTTGATTTTTTTGAGAGGTCCGAAGAGGTTTGGTTTTGGGCGATGTAAATGGGTCATCGCCCATGAAACTTCGAATCCCGCGAGGAGTTTTATCGCAATCGCATGATGTTGAGTTCTCCCGAAAGTCGATGGGAGAATTGATGGTCAGACTTCTCAGGTTTCATAAAAACTAACGTAGTCGTCGTTTCGATTTATCTTTTCTGGAGACGTCCAATGCAAACCTCAATCAATCGTCAGTTTTCAGCTTTCAACCGCCGTGAGTTTGTTAAAGCCGGAGTCGGAGCCACGTTCGCGGGCGCGGTGCTTTTCGGTAAAAATCTTTTAGCAAGTCCGCACCTACCGCTGACTACTATCGAGGATGATGAGCAATGTTGCGCTCGCACCTACGCGACCGTTGCCGACGCAATCGCCTCACCACGAGAAACCGTGGCTTACGTTCCAGCGATTCGCGTTGGTACGGCTTCCGCGAATAAACCGGACTATCTTGCCACGATTGACCTGAATCCGGATTCCAAGAGATTTGGAAAAATCGTCCATCGTTTGGCAATGCCTCATGTCGGTGATGAACTACATCACTTTGGTTGGGCGTCTTGCAGTAGCTGCCATGGGATTGCGGATGCGAGGCGGTTTATGATTTTGCCCGGATTGGCTTCCTCCCGCATTCATATCGTTGACACGTCGGATCCTT
>JBGSKR010000047.1:0-5285 GCA_041741135.1 Mariniblastus sp. | reverse complement strand
TTTGTTCAAGTGAGCCGCTGTCGCGGCGGGTTTCTAAATTTACCAGATTCCAACTGGCATCGCAAATTACTTTGTTCATGCTGTTGAACTTAGTTTACTTTACTTGACTTAACTTCAAAGGTTCGACGATGAAAAAAAAATGCCCGCCAGAACAATCAGCCCCATACGACTCCGCCTGAACTGACTTTGCGGCAGCAGATGAGCCGCGACTTGCAACTGCTCGGCAGGGCTAAGCGAACTCACGATGGCTATCTCCGCGAAGTCCGCAAACTTGCCTGCCATTACAACACGGCACCAGACCAACTCTCCCAGCAACAAGTTGCCGACTACCTGCTGTATCTGATTAACGACTGCCAGTTCGCACCGGGGTCACTGAAAGTCACTTACAGTGCGCTGAAAATGTTTTACTCCATCACTTGTCCCCGCGACTGGGACGTGCTCAAAAAACTCCGCGTCCCCAAACAGAAAACCCTCCCCGATGTTCTCACCAGCGAGCAAGTCCAGCAACTGATCGCCGCCACGAAACGGCATCACCATGCTGCATTCTTCTGGACGCTTTACACACTCGGGCTGCGCTTGCAGGAGGGACTCAATCTCCAGATCGGCGACATCGACTCCAAACGGATGACGGTTCACGTTCATCGTGGCAAAGGCGCCAAGGATCGTTACCTGCCGCTTCCCGAAAGCACGCTTCACGTTCTGCGAAACTACTGGAAACAGCACCGCAACGGGGAAGCCGCCTTGAAGTACCTTGCGGCCTACGTCAACCGAGTGGCGATCAGCAACAACCGCATCGTCGCCGTTGATGAGCAAGGCGTGACTTTCAAGTACACGCCCAGCCGAACGCGGCGTAGCGTCAAGCGACACGTGACCGGCAATGAATTTGTGCGTGGGTTTGTGCAGCACACATTGCCGAGCAGGTTTCAGCGTTTGCGTTACTACGGCTGGGCATCTCAGAACTGCGAGCTGAAGGTCCAATGGGTACAGATGCTGGTTTGGTTCTATCTCGGATGGTGCTGGCTGATGAAAAAGCAAACACCGATAGAAGCACCGGTCAAACGGGATGTGCGCTGCAAAGAATGCGGTGGTCAAATGCAGTTGGTTGAGGTGACCGACGGCGCGGGCCGAGTGATCTACCAGAGGCCGCTAGCCAGTCACGCCTTGGCCTACCTCGATTCAGGATGAGCCGACGAGGGAAGCGAAAATTCAGTCAGCGCATTCAACTTTTTGCAAACGCCAGCAACCAAGTCTCTTCACGCTGCGCACGTCCAGAATGGGAAGGGGGAAACAGGCGAGCGACTGTATCAGAAAGAGGATTGAAAGCCCAATCCGGGCACCTTGAACAAACCGTTTGAACTTCGGCTCGACCAAAGTCCGCTCAACACCAACTCTTTATTTCAGTGATTCCGACGATTCACGATCCAACTCCATTCGCCGCGAAGTAAAACGCTCAGATGTTATCCCGCGTTTTCGCGTCCTGTGGTCGGGAAGATTACCGTTTCAGGTCGGCGTATTCCTGTTCTGTTAATATCCGTATCGCTTGGTTTGCGACATCGAGCTTTAGGTCAGAACAGATTCGAATCAGCGAATTCGGGATCGTCAACAGTCTAGATCCTGTGTTTGATTCGAGGTATGTGTGAAACTCTAGGATTTTTCTGGCATCGCATTTGAGCAGCACTGTTCGATGTTTTTCCAGCCAATTCTGTGCTAACATGAACGATGATTTGTCGTCGTCCCCTGAAATCGGGATTTCGACAATAACGTGGTTTTCGGTCAAGGGTTCACCAGTGAGAGCAGTCGATCCTATTGGATTGCGTTGCTTTACGTGCCCGCCAAGTTTGCCATCAGCCAATTCTAGTACGCAAGGCGATTCGCCAGATATCATCAAGATCGCCTGAAGTGTTTGCATTGTGTTTAGCCTGAGCGGGATAACGGCAAAGTTAACGCGGTGGCGGACCATCACGATGGAGGTTGAACCACCGACAATGTTTCCAACAGTTTAACCGCTGAATCGCCGAAAAAGTAGCCGCTCACGTTCAACGATTTGTTCGTCGGCGTTGGGCGGGGGAACCATTTACATTATCGACGGATCAAGCATCAGAATCGGTACCGACGTGTTCCAAGTTGGGAACGCCCGCCAAGAAGCGATCATAGAATAGCCTGTAGTCAGCCTTCGCGTGCTCGTCGTCTTCGGTTGTCTCAAGCCAAGCAGACATGCCTTCAAGACCCCACTGGTTATCCTCGCAAAGCCGAATAGAGAATTCAAATGTCAAGACCGCGAGCACGCCTCGGCCTTGGACCCACCGGTAGATGTCTTTGTGATGCCGGTCAAATAATTGCGTCGCCTTCAAAACGGAGATCGTCACGTACATCTGACTTTGAAGTCGTGAGATGATCGGAATGTTTTTCGGATTCCCAGCCAATGAAAGCTCAATCGCAATAATTCCCGGTCGCCGAGCGCCCTGGATTTGATCCGCTGCTTTTTTGATGTGGCGCTTGAGCTGGTCAAGACTCTTGATTCTCTTTGCGGCTATGCTGAATTCTCTTCCATCGATTGTGCATGAGACATCCGGCTCGTCATAAGTAACAGGATGGAGGCCCGCATTTTGACAAACTGCGGCCAAATAGAGATGAAATTGTGAATTCCTACCGACGGATTGTTCTCGATCGTTCTGAGGTAGAACCGAATCTTTTAGCGTTTTCTTCACTAGCGTTTTGAATTCGTCGTTCTCGTGGTGCGTTTGCAGTTGGTCGAAAACAAATCCCAATTGCTGCAAATCACGCACTGCCTCCAATGCTGTCGAAAACCTTGGATCGTCAAATGGGACAAACCCGGAATTGAGAACATCATGCATTCGCATCAAACGGGAGGTTGGATGAGGATTCATCCCGAGTGCTCGCACCTGCTCGATGATATAGCTCGCGTTCTCGCCACGCGTCCGTGGTATCACGCAATCCGGAGGTAGATCAGTCATTTTGTGAGTCCACGTAGGTTCGGCAGCAATCCGTTATATGGACCGATCGAATGCGAATTAGGTTCGCAATGTTTTGGAGCCGACGAACGTACTGCGATCTATGCGGCGGGGGGAGTTGGGCTGAGACCCTGTGTGAAACTCGAATCCCCCGAAGTATAGATCGGGCGATGAACTGAGCCGACGCAGCGGTGGGAATGGACTTGCCATGCGAACGCCAACCACCGTTCGGCTCACGCCAGAGTCAGTTTATCAGACTGCCGCGCCGACGGGCAAGTAGTTCCCAATTGACTGATGTCGGAAAAACCAGCGAGTTGCTCGTAGAAATCATGGGACCGAATCGTGATTGAGTTCTGCGAGAGTTCACGTTGTTCAGCGCGACCTGTGAGGCGGAAAGGGATTGATTATGCATTCCGGTATATCGTCTCGTTATGGTAGCGAACGAATGTTTGATCAACCTTGTGGTTCGCATTGTTACTAAGCGACGATGCTGTTAGTTTTCGAATCCCATAATCGCATTCAACATGATGATTCGGACACAGACAAACAATATTCCCTGCGACATCAGGTCCATTGTGGTCTCGGCCCAATGGTTTGATATGGTGTGCCTCAGCGTATCGCTCTCCGTTCGGAAGTTCGATTGTGGCGCCGCATATTTGACATTCGAAATTGTGCATGGACTTTACTTGTTGCGCAAGAACGGTGTCCCGAAGAATTCTGTAAGTTGTTGTTTCGATGCGAGGCGGGGGTTCCGCTATGTCGATAGAAGTTGGGGTCATTGGTACGGGTAAATCCCCAAGTACGGCCTCAGCACGCCGGAGCAATTCCTTGTTGTTCGGGTAGCCGTTTACATAAGATTGCTTGATGATTTGAACTTGCTTCTTATTCATTGATTGAAGCGTGTTAATCGCGAAAAAGAAACGCCTTGATGGTGGCAATTCAATTTCGACGGATTCAGTGATTACCCAATCGACCAGATGCACGTGCCTCCGGTGAGAGCCTCGGTAACTGCGAATCGGATTCCGTCTCGAATTTGGAGGGATGTACTCACTCGTCACAATGCCAACGGCAGCAACGGCATTGCGACCCTCGTTGGCAATTACCAGATCGCCGGGCTTTACATTCGCGATAAAATTCCAAATTGTTCCAGCAGCACCGCCTCGGTTGCCGTAGGGTTCGTCTGGGTAAACTTGTTTTAACGCATCCAAAACATCGTCTTGGCTTGCAAACATCCCATCCCAGCTTTTGAAGCCAAGCCATCCTATTCCAATGCAGCCGTTTTCGAGAAATGTTTCCCAATCATTGCCGTGAAATCCGGGCGCAATTTTCCAGATGTTTCTCGTTCGTTGGTGTCTTTCTGCTTTTTCTGACTGGGCGCTGGGGGCGGAGTCGGCCAACATGGATTGTTTTCCATTTCTTCAATTAGGGCGTCAAATAAATCTGGTCTTCAAAGCCCCAATCAAGAGGCTGCCGCTTGAAATCATCGCCCCGATTTTCTGGGCAGACTGGCGACTTTCGTTCTCGTTGCTCATAGTCAATCCTGCCAACGTGTAATCTGATTAAGTTTGGATGTATAACGGGATAGTAAACATTTCATTGAACGTTGAGCTTCCGGCAGATAGCTTGCGTTCAAAGAGAACTTGAACAACAGTTCGACCGCTCGTAAGGTCAGCCGTTCTGGCACTTCAATCCGCAATCCAATTGAGCCACCGCACCGATTCAACGCGATGTCAAATTCTTATTTGTTATCCCTAAATGGCGTTGGCATTATCGCGATGCCAAAATATTGGATAGGCGCTCCCTATGCGAGTCTGCGTGCAAATTTCGCCAGAGAAAGTAATCGAAAAATGGTCTTCAGATCCAATCAAATGTTTTGTTTTCTCGTCGGCGAATCTCACCGTTGTCAAGAGTATGTCGTCCTTTAGGGAATAGTCTCCTCCGTAGCAAAATTCGACATTTTCCATGTCTGTATCGTATTTACATGTCGTCCAGTGTTTGTGGCCAAAAAACCTGACTTGGGGAGAAATTGTTGGATCGAATTTCAACTCAGGTTTTTCAATATGCATCCAACCGCCAAGAATCGAAATATTTGCTGAAGCGGTGGTTTGCTCGGTCGGTTCGGCGGCAATTGTCTCGGGATGTTTTTTGCGGCAATGCTTTTCAATATTCTTCCGGAATATATCACAATTGCAAATCGGGCATTTAGTCCAGGTGTTGTCGCGTTCCGATAATTCGGCTATGTCATCACTTGCATTAAAGATGCTTTGGTTCGCAACTAGCTCGCTCGCGATTCTTTCGGTTCGCAATTGAGTT
>JBGSKR010000046.1:0-3041 GCA_041741135.1 Mariniblastus sp. | reverse complement strand
TTAAGGGGGAACTTAACAGTCCGGAGTGATTAAAGAATTTACGTCGACTTAAGTCTGGTCGAAAATAAGTGGATTAAAGTCACGAAACCCTTGCAGATCAGGCGGTTGCGGTGGTAGATCTCCCGATGGTCAATTAACGCTGGCGACTTGCGATCCGCAAAATTTGTCGATGCAAGACGAATTGCGGCGGTTCCTCCGTTACGACATTCGGTTGATGGTTGCCACCGAGTCACAGATTCTCAAAGCGATCGATAAGTTCTTCAACCAGGACGTCGAGAGCATCGAAAAAATTATCGAGGAACTCAATTCGGATGAAGAACTCAAGGCCGCTACGTCGGCCTTGAGTAACGAGGGCCCGATCGACATCGGAAAGATAAACCAGTTAGTCGACAGTGCCCCCGTTCGCAAGCTGCTGAACATGGTGTTGTTGCTCGCGATCAAAGACCACGCCAGCGATATCCATTTCGAGCCGTTTGAAGATGAGTTTCGAATTCGCATCAAAGCCGACGGGGTGTTGTTCGAAATGGTTCCGCCGCCACGCCACCTTGCGTTTGCCATCACGACGCGGATCAAGGTCATGGCGAACTTGAATATTTCCGAACGACGTCTGCCACAAGACGGGCGGATCGAGTTGGTTGTCGGTGGACACCCCGTCGATTTACGAGTCAGTGTGTTGCCTACGATGTTTGGCGAATCCGTTTGTTTGCGAGTGCTTGATCGCAGTGTGGTTTCGTTGGATTTGAACAACGTCGGGATGGACGCTGAGATCATCGAAAAATTTCGCAAGGTAATGCACAAGCCGAACGGAATCATTCTGGTCACCGGCCCTACCGGTTCTGGAAAAACAACCACGCTGTATTCGGCGCTCAGTGAGTTGAATGTCATCGAAGACAAATTGATTACGACCGAAGACCCGGTCGAGTATGACATCGATGGGATCATCCAGATTCCAATCAACGAAGAGATTGGCGTTACCTTTGCGAAAGCATTGCGAGCGATTTTACGGCAGGACCCCGACAAGATTCTGGTTGGCGAGATTCGCGATTTGGAAACCGCTGAGATTGCGATTCAAGCTTCCTTGACGGGCCATACGGTGTTCAGCACGTTGCACACCAACGATGCACCGAGCACCGTCACACGGCTTCGCGATATGGGTGTGCCGGCGTTTATGATTACGGCTACCGTGGAAGCCATTTTGGCTCAGCGTCTGGTGCGCCGCATTTGTCCCGAGTGCCGCGAGGAAATGGAAATTAGTAATGGCATGTTGTTGGAACTGGATTTGAAGCCAGCGGACGTGGTGGGCAAAAAATTCTATCGCGGTGCCGGTTGCGGCAGTTGCAGCAATACAGGCTACAAAGGTCGCGTGGGTTTGTTCGAGTTACTGATTCTCGATGACGAACTGCGAAACATGATCATGGAAAATTGCCAAACAGACGTCTTGCGAAATCGAGCCCAGGCCAAAGGGATGCGGTTACTGCGCGATATGGGAATTTCATACATTTACGATGGCACAACCACCGCCGAAGAAATCATCCGCGAAACGGTGTTGGAAGCGTAAGAAAGTTTTTAGTAGGCAGTTGTCAGTCGGCAGTTAAGAAACACTGTGTGTCTGTCATCCTGATAACTGGCAACTGAATTTAAAATTGACAACTGACAAAGTACGATGGACATTCTTGTCCGTCGCGCACCTGCCAACTGAACACTGACCACTGACCACTGACAACTGACAACTGACAACTAAAAAAACTTCCTTTCAAGGAACTTGGCCATGCCAACTTTTCAATTCGAAGCAATGGATCCTCAAGGGCAGGAAATCCGTGATATTATCGAAGCGCCCACCCAGGACGAGGCCCAAGCCACGATCCGCTCGATGGGCTACTTCGTCACAAAAATTTCTGTCCAGAAATCGACCAAATCCGCCAAGGACTCTTCGGGAAAAGATCGCAAGACCTTTGCGCTCGGTGGTGCCGGTGGCAAGAAGATCGTGACTTTCACCCGCCAGCTATCCATTCTTCAGGACGCTGGTCTGCCGATTCTTCGCAGCTTGAAAATCCTGGAAGAACAAGCCAAACCGGGTGCGCTCAAGAACGGCTTGATCGATGTCTGCGATGAAATCGAAGGCGGTGCCTCGCTGTCCGAAGCCCTTGCGAAATCGCCCAAAGTCTTTGATCGCTTGTACGTGAACATGATCAAAGCCGGTGAAGCCGGTGGTTCACTGGAAGTCATTCTTCGCCGACTTGCCGAATTCAAAGAACGGACCCAGGCTCTCAAAAATAAAGTCATCGGGGCGATGATGTATCCGATCATGGTGATTCTGTTCACGATCGGGATCCTCACGTTCATCATGCTGAAAATCATTCCCGAGTTCGACAAGATGTTTAAAGAGTTTGGGATTGCATTACCGGCGATGACCATTTTGCTGATGCAGATTTCACGACGCGTCTGCAATTTGTGGTTCTTGTTCCCGCTCATACCGATCGCCATCATTTTGATGATCTCGCTGATTTGCAAATTCCGCGCTGGACGCATGGGTTGGCATCTGTTTCAGTTGAAATTGCCCGTGATGGGGAAACTGGTTGAAAAATCAAACCTTGCTCGCACCACGCGAACCCTCGGAGCTCTGGTCGCTTCCGGAGTGCCAATTATTGAAGGCTTGACCATTACCCGCGAGACCTCCGGCAATGCGATGTACGAAAAAGTCTACGCGAAAGTCAACGACTCGATTCGTGAAGGCGAAACGATCGCGGCTCCGATGAAGAAGAACTCTTTCCCGCCGTTCCATCCGGTGGCCGCATTTTTCTTCATGGGCGTGATGTCATTGCCACCGTTGGCAGTGCTGTTCATCGATCCTAGTTTCTGGTTCCAAGTCATGTATGCCTGCTTGATCATGTGTGTGCTGGGGATGGCTTGGTATTTCCTGAACTACAAAAAACCCGTCGTCGAAGATTTGGTCGTGAACATGATCTCGGTCGGTGAAGAAACCGGTGAACTCGATACGATGCTCTACAAGGTCGCTGACTATTACGAAGAAGAAGTCGAGA
>JBGSKR010000045.1:0-5398 GCA_041741135.1 Mariniblastus sp. | reverse complement strand
CCGCCACCTTCGAGCACGAAATAAGTTGTGGCTTTGTTTTCGTTGACATTCAATACCCAGTCAGCGATTTTACCAGTTATTCCGGAACCAGCTTGGGTCGACCACTCAACCGTCATTCCCGCGTGGTGCACTGCTGCACTCGATGCCACGCCATCCGAGTTTATCCCGCCGGAGGCCATTACCACGATGGGCGAAAGCATCAACATACAACAGACGCATCCGATTCGTGTCAGGCGTAAAGAATGTGCCTTAACAGCCTCAACAGAAGTGTGATTGAACAGTGACAGCATGGGGATTCCGAACGGGACAAGTAAAAGTTTATTATTTTGATGTGTGCAGAATTTTAGATTCACGCGAGCAATAGATAAACATTTAAAAGGGTTGCTCGCAAATCAATCATAACTAACCAAAGACAGTTTGAGAAGCAAAAAATGCAGTTGCCCGTGGCGTTAGGCTGCGAGTCAGTGGATTAGCTATTTAGAGGCAAATGTGGCCTAGGCTTTCGGCCGGTGGGTGAACAAATCACTGGCTCGAAGCCTACGCGACTCAAAGGCGACCACTAGACCAAATTGATGGCAAATTTTACGATGAGGAGCTTGCTAAAGGCCCGCCGGTGAAGGTATTGGCTGTTGCCGATTGGATCGGTTGTAGGGCTGCCCCATGAGAAAGCGTTTTGAATTTGATGGAAAATCCAGTTTCCAAGATCGACCTCGACGCCACGATGGATCAAGTCTTGGGGTATGTGAATTTTGCGTCTGGCAATCATGACTCCGTCTTTTTCGTTAATCTAAATCGGCTGTTTTATCACTTCATTTCCTTGGGGGCGGCCGATCAATCCGAGGCTTCAGCTCAACGAAAAAATTCCGGTCGCAGCCTCGCTGCATCTAAAACTCAACAACCCACCGAATTGATTCGCGTTGCGCTCACCCAAAGATTGGCAGAACTGAAGCAGACCAAAGATACCTTCCGGGACTGCAAACAATCAGAAGCGGTTTTGTCTTTGACTTTTGAGAAATTGCTGCCGGCGTATCGCAAACATCATCGCGACCTACTTTTCCATCAAACCGATGAGTTTCTGTTCAACTCTTTTTTCATCGGACGCGCCTTCGAGGCAGTGCTTCAGCAGGGTCCACCATGGTCGCGAGAGCAGGAGATTATCGGGGCGACTCTCGGCCGGCTGAATAATTTTATTGGCCACCGACCGGTTGCGACCCTCGAGTCGCAGAAGATCGAGCCGTACGATCACGAGTGGATTCGACCCGTTCCCGTTTACATTAAAGGCGCGGGAACTGCGGCGGGGCCTTATTTCGAAATCATCACGCAAGCGTTGGCGATCTTGCAGCAGACCGATCCGCAAATCTTAAAAGAGGCTCAATTCGATCCTGAAAAATTGGATGAATTAGCGATTGATCCGCGAGCTTTTGACTTTGACCATCCCATCAACAAGCGTCCCAATCATCACTTTGGCCAATGGGACGAGCACCAAATCGATGGATCAGGGTTTTATCGTCGCTTCATCATTCATCAAGTCACTTTGGATTCTTTGCTGAGCCGCGTGGAAGATGAGATGGCAGGGAGCTCGATTGGTGACTCAGCCGAGAATGCGCAGCAAACTCGCGACGAACTGGTATGGGAAGCCAGTGCCGTTCTCGCGGGAACCATGTTAATGGCCTCCGGAGTCTCCGGAGCCGGGCCGGGCGCATTCGATTCCAATACGACTCTTAGTCACCTATTGCCTGTCATTGCTGGCTATCGCGATCGATTTTATTCCGATCTCATGCAGCGATTGGAGGAACCACACCGATCCCGGCTGCACTCCGAATCATTGAAGCGACAGCAAGCCTTCGGTGCCGTTCGCCAAGATTTAAACGCGAGGCTGTCTCAACGTCGTGCGTCGCAGTTAGTGAATTGTCGGCTGGCATCGATCTACGCAAGAATGGGCTATCCGGAAGCAGCCACCAAACAATCCAAAGTCGTCCCCGTCGCGGCGGCTCGAATCACGTGCCAAATCGATTGCCTCTTGAACGAAGCCGCTCGAGCGATTTCCAAAGGTGAACTCGACGACGCGTTCCAGGCTATCCCGGCAGCCATGCGACGCTTGCATCGAGGCATCCATTGCGGAGCGATTGTCGATCCCTGGAACATTCTGGGTTTTGACGCAAACTATAGCCTCTTTCCCGCCATCGAGAATTCGATTCGCGATCATCGTGTTTTCGATCTGGTCGATTTGATGGAGCGGATTTTTGCGATTTGCTCTCGCTTGTGGAGTGAAGCGGCGGCAAGTGATCGAACCGAAATGTGTGCTGCAATCCGCAACGAGTTTTTTGCGATCGTTACCTGGTGGAGACAGTTCGCGGCCCATGAAGTCATGTCGGTTGAAGCCGTCGATGCGGACGAGATTTTTCAAGCGGCGGAATTGGTCGCCGAAGCGCTCAACTTGTGGCACAAGGGTGGAGCGGCGGCAGGTGACATTAGTTTCTGGGCCGAACACGCCGAACTGTTTGATTCACCGAAAGCTTATGCGCTGGTCATCGATGCGCTGATGCAGCGAGATGACTACACTACGTCCACGGCGCTGCTAGTGAACTGGCTCTCGCAAGCCGACGAGATTCCGCTTCAGTTGGGTGATAGCTCGTTTCATCAATTGGTATTTCAATGGATTTTCGAGCAAAAGAATTTACTGCGAATTCCCGTTGACGTAGGTGAGGCGCCGAATGCGGCGAACACTGGCTCAATCAGCACGAACGATCCCGCGACTTCTGCAGGAACACAGCCCAATCCCGCTCCGAATTCACCTCAGGAGATCTGGGGTCGTATTCGGAAATTTTATGACTTCATCGAAGCCAATGCCGAACATTATTGGAACGTGCCCACCTTTCATTTCGACCAAAGAATTGTCAGCCAACAAGAAGTCGATCCCGGCTTCGACGAACTCGATGAATTGATGGACGACGAGTATTCAGAAGAATCGGAAAACGACGATTTGTTTCGGGCTGCCTATGACGATGTCACTTACAGCGACACGACCGACGATGGATTTGAAGGCGAAGTGTTTGACGGTAGTTTGACTTCCGACGACGCGCTGGAAGCGGAAGTCGATCGCGTGCTTGACCGGTTAGAGTTTCTCAGCACCGTTGCGTGCTACTGGGGCATTGCCGCAACCGTTCCATTTCCCGTCACGCGAAAATCGGAGCTGACCGATGACTTGCGAAAACGGCTGACCAAGCGCCGTGAGATCATCCACCACTGGGTTCGCCAAGCAATTATTAATCGGCAGAACTTGACGAAGTTGTTGGAGACTCTAAATCGTTTCCCTCTGCCGAAAGGTGGTTCGGATCACGATTCGATGCTGCACTATGATCAACACCGACTTTACAAAGACACCTTGCTGGATCAAGCCATTCATACCTGCATCGAAACCGAAAGTGCGGTACGAATGTTGGTGGCGGTCGGTCGCTCAATTGATTATTTGCTCGATGATCGCCCCTTGACTCGACACAAGTCTGGAAATGATGCAACTCCCCAACTGCAAACTTCCGAGGAGAAAGTTCGACAAGAGTTCGAAGGAGACGACTATGACCGGATCGCAGTCAATGGTTCCGAACCGCTGGTATCCATGTTTTCAGCGATCTTGCTGCAAGACGCAAAACTGGTCAACGAGCATGTGGATTTGCTGACGGCGCATCTCAAAGATCAATCGCTGTTGTACATTCCTGTCTCGAAAGGCGGCGATCCCGAAGCAATCGTCAAAGCACGCGTGTTGCAAATCGCCATTCTCGATCTGTTGCGAAACCTGCCATCCTTGGGTTTGCTGACCGCTACCTTCGAGCTAACGCAAACCGGTCTGGCGATGGAGCGCAACAATCCGATCGGCCAAGGCGCGGTCACCGAATTCGACGAATTGTTCGAAGTGGCGTTTACCTCGATGGTACACGCGCTAGTCGAATCTACTGATCAATTTCAACAGCAGCAACAGGAATTGGGAGAACGGAAACCGAAAGAGATTCGTCAGGATGCCGAACGAATCATGTTCGAATGTATCGAAAAACTGACTCAGTCCATGTTAGTGATTTGGCTCGACCACAGTCAAACGCTGCGACTGAGCGTCATGGAAAAAGTCAAGGATCGCGATTCGTGGGAACGATTGGTTGAGTTCGTCGAAAAATACGGGACGAACCTCTTCACACAGCATTTTCTGCATCTGGGAAATTTGCGAGCGATCTTGCACCAAGGCGTTGAGCATTGGCTGGAGCAGTTGCTCGAATCTAACAATCCACCTGATTTGCGATTGCTGGATGAATTGGGAACCGGCATCGCGCGTCCCAAAGCCGTGCGTTACCTGACACTGGTGCTGGAAGCGGTGGTAGAAAATTACAACGAATACCGTGACTACAATACGACCACGACCCAATCCGATCACGGCGAACAGTTGTACAAGTTTCTGGATTTCCTGCGGCTACGAGGACGGTATGACCGTGTCTGTTGGAACTTAAAGCCAGTCATTTGGGCACACAGCATTTTGGTCAATGATCAAAAAAATAATGTGGCGCGTCGCTGGCGACGAGCACTGATCGAACGAGTCGGAGGTGAAGCCGACAAATATCTCAAGCAACTCGAAAAACTGCGTAACAAATATTCGATGCGAATGGAGTCGATCGGGCGTCGTCTGGAAGGTCGCTTTGCCAATCAGTTGCAAATTGATCGGTTGGTCGCGTTGGTCGCTCCGGCGATGGAAGACCCCGAATCAGCAGAATCCAATCGAGTTTTTGAATTGCTGCAACACGAAGCCCAAACCTTTACGAAATCCACTATTGGAGTTGGCATCGACTTGCCCGCCTGGCTTGCGGCGCTCGAAAATGAAGTCGATCAATATCAATTGGCTCAGCAATTTCTTGAGCCAGCAATGAATCAGCCTCTGCCACTGACCGATGTGATTCCAATTGCATCGCTACAGGAACAACTGGAAGAATTGCCCGGTCGCCCGCTGTTTGAATGAGCTTCCGTAGTTTGGATTTTTCAATCCGAAACAAGCTGGCCGGCTTCATAAAATCTTCACGCAAACTTCTTTGAATCTAAACATTATTCCATTAGCCTTTCGGAGTTAACGCTGGTCTGCCGTCGAGACCAGGAGGAATTCCGGATACCCGAGCAATGGTCAATCGCAGTGCGTTAGCGCTGTGTTTAGGTTGTCGATTTGGACGCTAGTGCATTGCGGCTCGCGTTTCCGGACAGACTTCTGGAAGATTTCTGTCTCGACGAGTTATTCTTTCAAATCATGAATTTTGCTGCAACAAGATTTTGCAACTTTAAGGAGTGCTAGAGTGATGCGTCGAACTCATTTAACAGCTCGCGATGGTTTTACTTTGGTTGAGTTATTGGTGGTCATCGCGATCATTGG
>JBGSKR010000044.1:0-5198 GCA_041741135.1 Mariniblastus sp. | reverse complement strand
GTTGGACGCCCGCCGCAGGAAGATACTTCTTTCGGCGAGCTGATTCACGAACTGACAGGACCCGTCATTCCAACGGTATTGCCGGGTATCAAAGAAGTCAACGCTGTCGATGCTTCCGGTGTGCATCCGCTATTGCTCGCGATCGGTAGCGAACGCTACTGGCCATACCAGAAAACGACTCAGCCTCAAGAGCTACTCACGCAAGCCAGTGCGATTTTGGGACAAGGCCAAATGTCGCTGGCCAAGTATTTGTGGATCGTCGATGGAGCCGTTGATCGGGATTTAAGAGCCAGTCAGATTGAACGTTTCTTTCGGCGGATGCTGGAGCGAGTCGATTGGAAACGCGATTTGCATTTTCATACCCAGACCACGATCGACACTCTCGATTACTCAGGCCACGGGATGAACGCTGGTTCCAAAGTCGTGATCGCCGCGACTGGCCCGCCGATTCGGGAGTTGGCCAAGGAGATATCTGATGACTTGCGATTTCCAGCGGGTTTAGGAAATCCGCAAGTTTGCTTGCCGGGAGTTCTCGCGGTTGAATTGATCGACGATGGTGATCGTGGGCTTGAGCTGCGTGAACGGCTCACGTTACTTCAGGACGAAGCAGTGATGTATCGTTTGTCGTCCACGTTTCCGTTAATCGTCGTTGTCGATGACAGCCGGTTTACAGCGCGAACGCTGAACAATTTTTTATGGGTCACGTTCACTCGTAGCAATCCGGCGGCTGATATTTATGGGCTTGGCGAATTCACAAATCAAAAGCATTGGGGCTGTCGTGGAAGTCTCGTAATCGACGCCCGCATCAAACCGCACCACGCACCTCCGCTGATCGAAGACCCCGCCGTCAGCAAAAAAATCGACGTCTTGGCAGCTCGCGGCGGACCATTGGCAAAGTGGTTGTAGAGATCGTGGCATAGGCTTCCAGTCTGTGATCAGCCCAAACACAAACTGGAAGCCTCGGTGATCAGCGTTAACACAAGCTGGAAGCTTATGCCACATGATGCAACCGCTGCATTAATTCTTCGGCAGCAAATTGAGGGCGGCTCGCCTGCACAACGGCGGCGCTAACGGCCACTCGGTGCAGTCCTGCTTCGACAACTTGTGAAACATTTCCCAACCCGATTCCGCCAATCGCAAACGCTGGCAACTGAATTTCCTCAGCGACTTGCCGAACCAATTCCAGTCCCACGTGATCATCAAACGATTTCGTGGTCGAAGAAAATACCGGACCGACGCCGATATAGTTTGCACCGTCAAGCACCGCCGCGCGAGCTTGCTCGATCGAGTGCGTGGAAACGCCAATCAATTTGGCTGCGCCCAACATGCGTCGCGCGTCGGCAACGGCCAGATCGTCTTGACCTAAATGCACTCCATCGGCTCCGGTCGCGAGCGTCAGATCAACCCGATCATTCATGAGAAAACGCGTTTCACTTCCGCGCGTGATGGCGGTAATCGACTTTCCAGCAGCCACCAACTGCCGATCCGTTAGGCGTTTCTCTCGCAACTGAATCAAGCCGACTTTCGCGTCCACCAATTGCTGGACTAACTGAAGATCGGCCGATTCTCCGACCGCTGGAATCAGTACGTACAAGTTTGCCGCGTTAAGGTTCTGGAGACTGATGACCGTGGTTAGAATTGCTTTTTCTAAAGTGTAAGTTCGATAACGCAGTTGCTCGATCGTTTTGGCTAATTCAACGTTGATGGTTTTGGAGAATTCTTCGATGGAGCGAAACGATTGCTGAACGCGAGCGAGATTGGCTTGTACCAGCGAGATCGAACTGGCTGAAGAAATCTTTCCACGATCGTATTCCGAATCGACTTGAATGTGCCGTCCCACATCGGATTCACTATCGCGAGCTGCCACAAGCGCGGCAGGGTCGATCATCGACACGGCTGATGTCAGATCGTGACGAAGCTCTTTTAGTTTCCGAGAAAGATGCGCGTCACCGAGCACCATGCGGGAATAGTCTTCCACCACGCGCAATCCCTCGCCCGCGCGATTGATGCCGGCGTCGAGAATTCGATAGATCGAATTTTGTGTGGTGTCGGAACTCATTTCAGTATTCTTTCTCGATTGCGAAAATTCAATTCGCGGTTTGGCGATGTGCCGCGATTGTCGCTCATTGTTTTGGAAAGATTTTAAAAGTCCCGAAGGTCCGATATAATGTAGCCATGGGTGCCAACCCGTGGTCAAGAATCCACATCGAATCAAAACCCCGAATGGGGCGATAGATGTCGTCCCTTCAGGACTTAGTGCGGCTTAAAAAAACATCTCCCATGGGCTCACGCCCATGGCTACATTCTGTCGGCGCTTCGCGGCTTGCGGAGACCGCGAAAGATTAATGTAACGTTTTCGCAACCGCTATCGAAGCCGACCACGATCAGAATGAACTTTAATCAATGGCTTACGATAATATCAGCTCTTGAAGGCATCGGCGTTCGTTAGCACGAAGAAGTCATTTTCGCCAGCAACCACCAATGGAAACGGGCTTGTCCTTTTTCGACGGCTGCGAATTTTTTTTGAAATTTATCTTTTTTATCGATGCCAGTTTGACAGCCAAATCTGCCAAAAACGGCAGGCAGATTGCGATTGACGCAAACGAGACAGAAACTGATACTTACGGTTGCAGGAAAGTCTGGCGAGATCCGCTACTAACAGACAGAAAATGGAATTTACACGAACATCAACGATGCTGGGAGACAGCCAATGAATTGGGGGCCGATATTGTTATGCGGCTGGCCCGGGTTGGCCGGATTGTGGTGTCGAGGATACGTTTCTTCGTTGCTGGTCGCGATCGGTTTTTCCATTCTGCTGAATTTGGCACTCATTGCAACTTTTATCTGGCCGTGGTCTCTTGGCGAAATGTTTCCACTTACTGCTTGGCCAATCATTTTCTTGGTGTGGGGAACGTCTGCTTGGTTGACGCACAAACAGTTGCCTGACTTGCTGTCAGTCCGTCCGATTGCCTCTCCAGAACAACCTCAACAAAGCGACACCTTGTTTATTCAGGCGCAGTCGGAATACTTAAGGGGACATTGGAGCGAAGCAGAGACATTGCTTGACCGATGTTTACAACGATGGCCGCGAGATGCGGAAGCCCGTTTGCTGATGGCGACTTTGTTGCGTCATTCCCGCC
Source organism: Mariniblastus sp. (assembly GCA_041741135.1). GTDB lineage: Bacteria > Planctomycetota > Planctomycetia > Pirellulales > Pirellulaceae > Mariniblastus. The sequence goes on along the minus strand of JBGSKR010000044.1, from coordinate 2,058 downwards.
GACTCGATGAAGCCGCCGCCGAGTTAGAACATTTACTGAGATACGATGAAGCAAAGAACTGGATTTCGGAAATTCATCGCGAACAAAAGCTGATCGAGTTGATCGCCCATGAATCGCAATCCGACTCGTTCGAAAGTGGATCTCACGACGATCATCGCCGAATTGCAACCCTCGATTCGACAGACGTTGTGAAACATCCGTCAACCGAACTTAAAAACTATTCAACCTAATCCATCAACTTACAATCCATTCACCCTCTTAGGGGATTCATCATGTACGAACGTTTCACCGACCGCGCCCGCAAGGTCATGCAACTGGCCAATCAAGAGGCGCAACGTTTTAACCACGAGTACATCGGTACCGAGCACATGCTGCTCGGTTTGGTAAAGGAAGGCACCGGTGTGGCCGCCAATGTCCTCAAAAACCTTGATGTCGATCTACGCAAAATTCGGTTGGAGGTTGAGAAGCTAGTCCAAAGTGGTCCGGAAATGATCACCATGGGCAAACTTCCCCAAACGCCGCGAGCCAAAAAAGTCATCGAATATTCGATGGAAGAAGCGCGTAACCTGAACCACAACTTCGTCGGCACCGAGCATATTTTGCTGGGCCTCTTGCGCGAGCAAGAAGGCGTTGCGGCTCAAGTCTTAATGAACCTCGGACTGAAACTGGAAGAAGTCCGCGAAGAAGTTCTTAACCTGTTGGGCAACGGACTTGAAGGTGGCGAAGGCTCCGAGCGCGGCGGCCGCGAAGGTGCGGGCGGTGGCGGAGAAGCAGCCGGTTCTTCCAAATCAGGAAAATCAAAAACACCTGCTCTCGATTCGTTCGGTCGCGATCTCACCGAACTGGCCAAGCAAGGCAAGCTTGATCCGGTTATCGGACGTGCTAAGGAAATCGAACGCGCGATTCAAGTGCTTTGCCGTCGTACCAAAAACAATCCAGTGCTGCTTGGCGAAGCCGGTGTTGGTAAAACCGCGATCGTCGAAGGTTTCGCACAGTTGGTCGTCTCCGGTGAAGTCCCCGAGATTCTGGCTGATAAACGAATCGTCGTGCTTGACCTTGCGATGATGGTCGCCGGTACAAAGTATCGCGGCCAATTCGAAGAACGTATCAAAGCCGTTATGAACGAAGTCCGTCGCGCTAAGAACACGATTCTTTTCATCGACGAATTGCACACGCTCGTCGGTGCCGGTGGAGCCGAAGGCGCGATCGACGCTGCCAACGTGCTTAAACCAGCTCTCGCTCGCGGTGAAATTCAATGCATCGGTGCCACGACGCTTGATGAGTACCGCAAGTACATCGAAAAAGATTCCGCACTTGCTCGACGCTTCCAGGAAATCATGGTCGATCCGACTTCCGGTGAGGAAACGACTGCGATTCTGATGGGACTGCGAAAACGTTACGAAGAACATCATCGCGTCCAGATTACCGACGACGCCGTGACGGCTGCCGTTGATTTGTCCGATCGCTACATCACCGGACGCTGCCTGCCCGACAAAGCCATCGACGTGATCGATGAAGCTGGTGCTCGCGTGCGGCTTCGCACGATGAGCCGTCCACCAGACCTCAAAGAAATCGATGACGACATCGAGCGTCTGAACAAAGAAAAGGAAGACGCGGTTGCCGAACAGGATTTCGAAAAGGCAGCCAACCTGCGCGATCAGGCCGATAAACTTCGTAAGAAAAAAGACCAGATCAAACGCGAGTGGCGGGAGAAATCCCAAGAAACCGATGGCGTGGTCGATGAAGAAGTCGTCGCCGAAGTCATTTCCAAAATGACCGGCGTGCCACTGACTCGACTCTCCACCGAGGACTCGATGCGGCTGATGAAAATGGAAGACGAACTGCACAAGAAAGTCGTCTCGCAAGACGCCGCAGTCAAATCCATTTCTAAAGCCGTTCGCCGCAGTCGTTCTGGCCTCAAAGACCCACGTCGTCCGATCGGCTGTTTCATGTTTGCTGGTCCGACAGGTGTTGGCAAAACATTGCTCGCCAAAGCACTCGCCGAGTTCATGTTCGGTGACGAAGACGCCTTGGTCTCGATCGACATGTCGGAGTACA
>JBGSKR010000043.1:0-4812 GCA_041741135.1 Mariniblastus sp. | reverse complement strand
CCACCATTCTCGTTTGCTCACTTTAGAGCGACTGTCCTTCGAAACGGGCAAACGAGAACCACTGTTTGAGTCGCTCGATGGAGCAGGGGGCGTTGGCATCGCAAGTTTGGTCGCACTCGCAGAGATATCGGAATTTTCTCTAGCAACGAAATACTTACCCGCATCAATCAAAATCTGGTCTCGTAGGGAGGCGGGTAGATGATTCGCGGAATCACTGGAGGATTGATTGGCGAGGTAGATATCGAACGCCGTTGCGGTAAGTTCGAGTTGCTCGATTTCCAATTCAGCTTCAGAGCGATCTTCCGCAACTTTCATCAGTTCCCGCAACTCCGCCTGCTCTGCGCTTGATAAACCGGACGTTGCATTTTGAATTGCTAAATCGAGACGACGTTCATTCGAATCGGGTGTTCGACGAGTTGTGGAATCGCTCATTGAACACCTCCTTTTCCCAAATTCGACGGTTGACGAGTTCCGACGGAGTCGCTGGCGATGGCGGAAGCGAATTTGGGAGCCCGATTACTGCTAGTAAAAAGCGTCTCTCGCAGCTTCATCATTCCGCGCCGCAGATGGGTCTTAACGGTTCCCAGCGAAATGCCGGTGGCGTCTGAAATGTTTGCATGGGACATCCCATCGTAAACGCTCAACTTGATGACTTGTTGCTGTTCTGGCGGAAGCGAGCTGAGCACCTGTTGGGCTTGCAATGCTTCATCGTTAATCTCGGCTCGCTCAGCCACATCCATTTGAGTGACTGTCAAAGCGTCAAAATCGGTTGCGGAAGTCGGCCAAGATTTTTTTCGTCGCATGTCTATCAAATGTCGCCGCGCGATCATGGCAACGAAAGTAACCTCGCTGGCAATTGCAGGGTCGAAGCGATCAGCCACTGACCAAAGCTTCAGAAATATATCGTGAACGGCGTCTTCTGCTTGATGAGAGTCCGAACAAAAGCGTCGCGCCAGAGACCAAATGAGGCCACCATAGCGATCGAGGCACTCGGCAATGGCCACTTGATCGCCCACGGCAACTTTCGGTAACACGGTCGCTTCAGAAGACAAAGCAAATCCTCGACATTTTAGTGGTGCTGAATCTCCGAGCGAAACGGATTAAAAACAGCCTCGTCTCATGAATATATCACAAGACGAAGCTGATTAGGAGAACCTCTAAGTCAGAAAGCTGACTATTTAGGCATGATCACCGAATCGATGACGTGGATCACTCCATTTTCGCATTCGATATCGGTTGCAATGACTTTAGCACCATCCACCATGACGGCTCCGTCGACAATCTTGATCGATACTTCTTGGCCATTGACCGTCTTTGCACTGGTCAACTTAACAACGTCGGCTGCCATCACTTTTCCGCTGACGACGTGGTAAGTGAGGATTGAAGCCAGTTTTTCTTTGTTCTCAGGCTTAAGGAGATCTTGAATCGCTTCCGACGGAATTTTTCCGAAAGCCGCATCGTTGGGGGCAAAGACCGTAAATGGTCCTTCACTCTTCAAGGTTTCGACTAAATCAGCGGCTTTGACAGCAGCAACCAAAGTCGAGAAACCCTCCGCTCCAACCGCTGTGTCAACGATGTCTTTCGCTTCCGATTTTTCTGGAGGCATGATGACCGAGTCGATCACATGAATCACACCATTGGAACATTTGATATCGGTCGTGACAACTTTTGCGTTGTTGATCATGACCCCATCTTCAGTGACCTTAATTGTGATTTCGCTGCCCTGAGCCGTTTTTGCAGAAGTTAGTTTGACAACATCGGCTGCCATTACCGCACCCGGAACGACGTGATAAGTCAGAATTGATTTAAGAGTTTCCAGGTTTTCTGGTTTCAGCAAAGTTTCGACGGTGCCTGCAGGAAGCTTACTGAACGCTTCATCAGTAGGAGCGAGAACAGTAAAGGGACCTTCACTTTTCAGCGTTTCCACCAGTCCTGCGGCTTTCACGGCAGCAACGAGAGTTCCAAAGGAACCCGCACCAACGGCGGTGTCAACAATGTCCTTCTCTTCAGCGGTGTGGGCTGCTGCCGAGACTGCAACGGCATGATGTAACTGGGATGGGCAAACTTTCGTTTGAGCGGCTTTTGCCGAGTGCGGACATGGATGCTGGGCGTCGGCAACGCTACCGGCAAGCAAGGAAACAGGAATGGCAAACAACGAACTAACGACGGAAAACTTACGAATCAACATGGTCGAACCTCACTTAGTTTAGGGAACTTAGAAAACAAATATGCTCCGTGCATGTTGACGGTTACGATTGAGGCTCGGCTTTGGATTCAACTTTTTTGAAATATTTTCTTCGCGTGTCATCGGCAGCAAGTCAAATGGAGTGGTGGAGGTTCAAAGGATCCGCCCACCAGCGCAGGGGAATTGACGAAGAAAGCTTTGATTAATTGGCTGCTGTTGTCTCGAAATGGGTCGTTGCTTGGCAGGTTGAAGCGATTGGATTATGCTGTTGAGCTTTCCCAATTTTCTCTTATGCCGTAGATCGCATGTATACGCTGTTGATGATTTATTGTGTTTTAATTGCGATTGCATCGACTTTGGGCGGCTCCGTTCCTGCGTTGGTCAAGTTAACGCATCGCCGGATTCAATTGACTCTCAGTTTGGTCTCGGGAGTCATGCTGGGCGTGGCCTTGTTACATTTGTTGCCGCATTCGATTGTGGTACTTAGTAGCATTGATATGGCGATGGGGTGTTGCCTTGGAGGCTTATTGTTCATGTTCCTGATGGTTCGCATGTTTCACTTTCACCAACATGATCTGGCCGTGGATACGGAACACGAACATGTGCACAAAGATCTGTGCGATCACGATAAAGGTCACCACCATGTGCACTGCGATTCACATGATGGATCGCTCGATTTGAGTTGGATTGGGCTGTGTTTTGGTCTCGCCGTGCACACGATTATTGACGGGATTGCGTTGGCAGCAGCCGTGCAATCTGGCTCGCGCGGAATGTCGTTTGCTGGATTAGGTGTGTTTTTGGCGATCGTGTTGCACAAACCTCTCGATGCGCTTTCAATCACATCCTTGATGGCGGTTCGTGGCTGGAGCGTGGCAAAGCAAACGACGGTCAGCCTTGTTTTTGCGCTAATGTGCCCTCTGGGCGCGATACTGTTTGCCGTCGGCATCGATCAAGTCGTCGATTATCGCAGTACGATTCTCGGAGTCGCACTGGCTTTCTCTGCCGGAATTTTCTTGTGTATTTCTCTGGGCGATTTACTTCCCGAGGTTCACTTTCACGCGCACGATCGATTGCAGTTGTCCGGAATGTTGCTGTTGGGAGTCGGCATCGCATTGGCGATCGAAATGCTTCCGGGGCATTCGCATTCGCTGACGCCGTAAGGAAACATGCTTTAGATTGTCGAGGTGACCTTCGTGGGACAATTTCCGCTCCAACCTGCAGGGCGAAAGTTTTGCGAATCTAGCGTGAAGGGGCGAGCAGACGCTGTTAAATCGCTCAAACTCAAGCCGCGGTGAGTTGGCGAGGGTACAATATGAAATCATTTCCAAAGTTTTTGAACCAAGCGAAACCCACACATGCTAACTCACAACGTCTATTTTTCCTTATTTGACAATTCGGAAGCGGCTCAAGAAAATCTGTTGTCGGAAATTAAGAAATACCTGGCGGAACATGCAGGCATCGTTTATTTTTTTGCTGGTCGTCGACAAGCTTCCTTTCAACGTGCGGTCAATGATTTGAATTTTGATGTCGCGTTGAATATTGTTTTTGCAGACCAGGCCGCGCACGATGCCTATCAGACCGCTCCGTTGCATAACGAATTTATTGAGCGAAATCAGTCCACGTGGAAGCAGGTGCGAGTTTTTGATTCGTTCGGAGTACTTTGAGCCGACACCCAAACCATGACAGCTCGCAATCTCACCGACATCGTAATCATTGACGAAACGGAGCCATGCCCTTATCTCGCAGAGCAGATGGCCCGGATGCCGCTGCGGATGCCCCTGACGAAAATCACTCCCGACGAATGTGACATCCGATTGGCGGAAGGTCATCGCCGCACTGGCGAATTTATTTACCAAACGAATTGTCCGAATTGCAACGCTTGTGAAGCGATCCGGATTGATGTCGGTCAATTTGAGTTCAGCGGCAGCCATCGCCGGGTTCTCAAACGGGGCGATTCCAGATTTCGCCAGCAATTTGGCCCAATGAAAGTTGATGCAACGCGAGTGGCTTTGTTCAACAAACACCGACGACTACGTGGACTGGCCAAACGCGAATCCGATATCGACTTCGAAGAGTATGCATGGGGATTTGTGCAGAGCTGTTTTGATTCCTTTGAAATTAGTTACTGGCTGGACGAGCGGTTAATTGGCTTGGCGGTTTGCGATCATGGTCGGCGCAGCCTGTCAGCCGTCTATACGTTTTTCGATCCGGAATTGAAATCGGATAGCATTGGGACTTATTCCATCTTGAAACAAATGGAGTTTTGCCGAGCCAATCAGTTCCAGTATCTTTATCTCGGCTATTATGTCGAAGGCTCGCCCCACATGCGTTACAAAGCCCATTTCTTGCCACACGAGCGATTGATTGGCGATCGATGGCTGCGATTTCATTGAAGCGTGCAAAGTAATCGAGAATCGCCCAAACATAGTCGTCTGTCGCTCTGCGACAGGACGCTTGTTTCGCAGAGCGAAAATCGACAACAACGACGAACAGCGATTCTCCAAGGACGCCTAACTGGACAGCGCCAGTTTGCCTTCGGCAAATGGCGTAAAGTCTTTGTCATAAGCAACTTATCGCTATTGACTTGAGTTTAATAAAAAGACGACCCTTCGTGTGCTTAAAGTTTC
>JBGSKR010000042.1:0-15409 GCA_041741135.1 Mariniblastus sp. | reverse complement strand
CGTAGTGAACTTTGACTTGGCCCAAATCGATTTTATTTAGAAACGAAGAATACGTCAGATAGCACAACAAGAACCGAATGTCCTTCGCCCAAGCTGGCAAATACTTTGGTGGGTGACAGATACCGGCTTCTGCCAATTCACCAATCACGGGCAAATCTTCAAGATCCAGTTTTCCGCAGAACAGCATGCGCAGACAATCCGCGCGTCCGGCAGCGACGAGCGTTCGCAGAAAATTGTGGACTCGTAGCAATCCGTCAAGGTACACGATATCTTTCGTGAACGGCGCTCCACCGCTCAGAACGCCGCCGCGAAAAACTCGACGAGCGCACTCGAACGCCTGCTCTTGCGAGTCAGTCCGGGCAAGAAAGAATTGGTAGACTTCCAGAAAGTTAGCTCCGTCGGAAGCCATTTGAATCGCCAGGACGCGATCCGAAAGTCGGCGAAAACGATCAAGGTCAATCGAACCGGTGATGAATTCAGCAAACACCGCCAGTCCTTCTTGCGTTTTCGTGATGCCCGGATGATTCGCTGCCAGAATTTTCAAATTTTCTTGCTCAAGTCCGTTCAATGATGTCGCAACATGAATCGAGGCTTCGTGGTGGATCAGTTGATTAACGTCTTTGTCAGTGAAGGTGGCACCGGAACGAATTCGAATTCGGCGAGGACCGGCAAGAGCGTTTGCGGACAGCCCTTTTTCGACGCTGACCGTTGGCGCGGCGCTACCAAAAATTCGTTTCACAGCCACGCGCATGGCTTTGGCGACCTCGCGAGCCGGAATCGAAGCCGTGTCGGCAATCCCCAAATCGATCTTTTGAAATTCACTGAAAATTTCGTCGAACTGTCTCGCCAAACCAAGCGACGTATTCGTTTCGTCCATCAACTGATCTTTGGGCGCACCGTATAACTGTTTAGAAAAAGTGAAAAAATCAGGTGTTCCACAGGACGCGAGCATGCGGGCACTGGTTTCAATATTGAAGGCAATTTTGTTCAACCAGCCATTGATAGAGGGAGAAAACGAAAACATTTTTCTCGCGTAATAAAGTCTCTCGATCGTTTCCTCCGGCGAGAATTTTTTGTATCGCACCTGTGGCAGTTCGGTAGCCCCAGAGGCGAAAAATCTCTCGCGCACGCGAATTGGCCAAGAAATGTGGGTCAGCACTCGAATCGACGCCGACGCATCATAGAGCTGACTGCACGCATTCCTGATTTTTTCAACTTCGGTTTTTGAAACCATTTCGTCTTCTTCTCAACTCCATCGTGAAAAACGCGGAAATTTTCGGCAATCGTGAGTGGTCCCCTCAAGCGCTAGCAGATCTTTATTGTATCGTTCCGGGAAAAAATTGACGATGGCAATCGGGAAACCGTACATCCGGGCCTCGCATTCGGTTTTGCATCGCTGGCGAAAATTACCCACTGCCGCGCATCTCAATAGATTCCGAAGTCGAATTTGGTTTTAGGCCCCCTCAACCGTGGTGGATTGAGAGTTTCGAATACCTTGTCGCGATTACTCGAACGGTCTCACCACCGAATTTTGGCGCGGCCAATGCTTCCCGAAGCCAATCAATCGTACTACCATACTTAATTCTGATGCAAATTCTGATTCTGATTCATTAACAAATTTAGATGGAGATCGCCCATGAAATCGTTATTCACTCGCGAAGCCTGGTTTCGCAACAGCGTTTTGGCTTATTCACTTGGACTGACCTCCTTCGTTTTGACGTCAGGCATTGCTCAAACATCAGCTACCGCCACCGCTCAGGAAGAACAAGTCAAAGAAGCGACTGAAGACGGCCAATTCGGGATTGGCTCAAAGGCACCGGCACTGAACATTGAGCATTGGCTGAGCGACGGCGACGGAAAATTCCCGCACACGACCAAGTTGGAAGCGGGCAAAGTCTACGTGATCGAGTTCTGGGCGACTTGGTGCGGCCCGTGTGTTTCTTCGATGCCTCATCTTAGTGAACTGCAATCCAAGTTCGCTGACAAAGGCGTGCAGATCATTAGCATTAGCGACGAAGACCTTGAGACAGTGGAGACGTTTCTCGAGCGTGATGTACGTGGCAAAGATGACCAGACTTACGCCGAGCTGACATCGAGTTACTCGCTCACCACCGACCCCGACGGCTCAACCTATGAGGCCTATTTTGAAGCTGCCGGTTTGCAAGGCATTCCGTCCGCGTTCATCGTTGGCAAAACGGGCGAAGTCGAATGGATGGGCCATCCGATGGAAATGGACGAACCACTTTCCGAAATCGTAGAAGGAACTTGGGACCGCGCAGCATTCGCCGTCAAGATGAAAGAAGAAGCCGAACGCGAAGCAGCGATGGAAAAGCTGCAAATGAAACTCGGCAAAATGATGCAAGTCGTGCAAGCCAAACTGGAGGCTGGCGAAGCCGAAGCGGGACTAGAACTGCTCGATGAAGCAATTGCCGACGAAGAAAACGCCGTCATGAAACCAACCCTCGAACAAATTCGCCAGCAACTGGTCGTAATGTACGTTGGCGGCGAAGAAGGCGCAAAAGTCTTGAAGCAAATTGCTACAGAAAATGCCGACGATCCCGTCATGCTCAATCAAGTCGCTTGGACCATCTACCAGCAACATGTTGAAGAACCAGTCGATGATCAAGTTTTAGCCGCCGCCCTGATAGTTGCGGAAGCCGCGGTTGCCGCCGCTCCCGAAGAAGGCGCCATTCTCGACACGCTGGCTCATTTACTGCATGCTCAAGGCAACCTTGATCGAGCCATCGAGATTCAAGAAAAAGCCGCCAAGAATCCAGGCGAAGCAGAAAACGAAATTAAAGAGTTCCTCGAGACGCTTAAGAAAGAAAAAGAGAAGAAATAAGACGCCGCTACTTGGCAGAAGACCGGATGTTAAAACATTCAGTTTCTGACCAACGACGCAACCAAAGTCTTATGACAATGGTTTTTTCAAAAACTCTCGGTGAATGAAAATTCACCGAGAGTTTTTTTGTAGCCGTTTTTCTTCGCTTCTCTCTGGCATTTTCCGCCATTCGAGTTCCGGTGGAGACTCGATATTCGATTTTATCGAAATGTTCGACAATGCCATCTGCAAAAGGACACCTTCAACTACGAAAAGGATGCTTAAACCAATGATTGCTGAAAGAACTGATTTTGATACACGCAGCTTCCAAGTGCGAACTAACACCTTCGGACGAATCATCACGGCGGATGAGACAACGGTTGACCGAACGCATTCTTTAAACTCTCAGTCGCCTCGCCAAACAGTTCGATCTCGAACATGGCAGGTAGCAAAAGGCTGGACGCGTCAAGAGCGAGCCGATCGGCTTCAATCCGGAAATGCCAAACGAGCTTGGCTTTTAAATCTTCTAGACATCGCCTAAATCATCTGCACACCAAGGGGGACGGACGCTAATGCTTGTTCATCAACAGAGAACAAATCACTCAGCTTTTAACGCTGGTATTTTGACGACGTTTGGAAAACTCAGTCAACAGGATATCGAAAGTCTTGATGGAAACTCTGAACGACTAGAAACGCTGATTGCTGAACGCTACGGCTCAAGTCGCGAAGTGGCACGAAACAAAGTCGAACGATTTCGTTTCGAGCTTTCAAATGGACTTGCAAATCACAATCAAAACCGCATCAACAAACGAGGTGGATCATGAGCCAAGCTTGCCCAATTTTTATCTCAACCTATCCGCCGGAACAATGTGGGCTGGCGACCTTTAGCAAAGACTCAGCGGATGCCGTTGACTTGGCTGCGGGCCGACCTATCTCTTCGGTCATCGCAATCGAAAAGACCCATTCGTTGAAAGGAATCAACAGTCGCGTCGTACACGTGATTGATAACACCGACAAGCGGGCTTATCGAAATGCTGCCTCGGTCGTTAACGATGGGCCGTGGAATGTAGTCAGCCTGCAACACGAGTTTGGACTTTATCCGGGCGAATGGGGCGAAGGAATTTTACAGTTTGTACGACACTGCAAAACGCCCATTGTCAGCACGCTACACACACTTCCAACGATGCCAACGGAATTGCCTCGCCGTCTAATTCGTGAACTCGTAGCACGCAGTGAAACAACGATCGTCATGACAAAGGTCGCCGCCAATTTACTGCAAACGGAGTTTCGAATTCGTCGGTTCGTATCGTTCCTCATGGCGTGCCTGCAGTTCCGTTTGAACGTGATCGAAGCCTGCGCGGAGAACTCGGGTTGAATGGTCGCAAAGTCCTTTGTACGTTTGGGTTGATTAATCCCGGTAAAGGTCTGGAGTCGATGATTCGCGCAATGCCGCAGATCGTGGCTGAATGTCCCGATGCGATCTACTACATCGTGGGAGTCACCCACCCGCAAGTGAAACGCCAAACGGGTGAAATTTACCGCGAGCAACTCATGGAATTGGCACTCTCGCTGGGAGTCAGTGAGAACGTGCGGTTCGTGAATCAGTTTCTCAGTCTTCCCGAATTGATGGCTTTTCTTCAATCGTGTGATGTGTTTGTGACTCCCTACCCAGGCAAAGATCAGATTGCTAGTGGCACGATGGCTTATGCGATGGCTGCGGTTGGTGCCGTCGTCAGCACGCCCTACTTATATGCTCAAGAAGTTTTGGCGGACGGACGTGGAGTGATCGTTCCGTTTTCTGATGACAGGGCTATGGCCGTTGGCGTTCTCCGCTACCTCAGCGATCGTGAATTTTTGGCGACAACGCGGCGTCGTGCCTACCAGTACGCACAATCAATGTTCTGGTCAAACGTTGGCCAGGAATATCTCGATGCGTTCGAGCAGGCTGCGGAAACAATGAAGCCTGTTTCGCGCCCGCTATCGATTCTATCACCGAGAGCCGGAACGGACGCTCTTGCCACCTCTCTGAGACGAAAATAAAGCAACATGACATACCAAACTTTACCTTCACTGACTCATCTCGACCGTATGACCGACACGACGGGAATCATTCAACATGGAATCTACAGCTTGCCTCGTCGCGAAAGCGGATACACGACAGACGACAATGCGAGAGCGATGCGACTGACAGCGCGGCTATCGAAGATTGATCCGTCCGCTAGTAATTTATCACGCGTTGCTTGCTATTTGAGTTTTATGGAGCACGCCAGGTCTCCACCTCGCGGGTTCCACAATTTCATGGGCTATCAGCGGGATTGGTTAGACTCGGGTGGTACTGAAGACTGCCAAGGACAAGCGATCTTGGCTTTGGCCGAAGTTATCGTGTGCGATCTGCCGGCTGGATTCGAGGCACTGGCGATTGAGCTTCTAGAAGATGCCCTCCCCGCAGCAAAAGAGTTAAAAAGTCTGCGAGCGCTGGCTTACCTCATTCAAGCTTGGCATTTGCTGCAGCGAAATCCAATTGAACAACTCGATGATCTTGAACAGACCGCACATCGTGCCGCCGACCAACTGATGGATCGGTTTAGCCGCTCCAGACGCAATGACTGGTTCTGGTTTGAGTCACGGATGACTTATGCCAATGCCGTTCTGCCGCACGCACTTTTTGATGCAGCCGAACTTTGGGACGATGCGCCGTATCGCGATGTGGCGGAATCAACGTTTGGTTTCTTAGAGCTTTCGACTTTCTGCAACGCTCAGTTCGCTCCCATCGGCAACCATGATTGGTTTTCGCATGGCGACGAAAAATCAATCTACGACCAACAACCCGTGGAAGCCTCTACGATGGCAGCGGCCGCGCTCGCGGCATGGCGGGTAACGGGTCACTCCAAATATCTGAATGTCTTTGAGCGATGCCATGCGTGGTTCCTCGGAGACAACAGCCTGCGGCTCGCGCTCGCCAACGCAGAAGACGGTTCATGCTTTGATGGGCTCACGCCCACCGGTGTGAACAGGAATCAAGGCGCTGAATCAACACTGGCATATTTGTGGACGGTATTGCTGCGAGTCCAGCATCAATCGTTCTATTGCGGAGAATCGGCCTTTGCTCCCATACTTCTTTCTAATAGCACCGAGTTAAACTAATGAACACCAACGCAACACATTCCAACGAGTGGGTTTCGCTTTTTAAGCGAAGTCCGAAAAACCCGATTCTGACGGCCGCTGACTGGCCGTATCCCGCTCACACTGTTTTCAACGCGGGTGCCTGTCAGTGCGGTGATGAAACGATCTTGCTGGTGCGCGTCGAAGACCGCAGAGGCCATTCTCATCTAACGGTCGCTCGTAGCAGCGATGGTGTGTCTGGCTGGCGAATCGACAAGGAACCAACTTTCGTTCCGGAACCCCATTCATTTCCGGAGGAGATTTGGGGAATCGAAGACCCCAGACTCACCTGGGTCAAGGATCGCAACGAGTGGATCATCGCCTACACAGCTTTCTCAGGCAGCGGTCCCATGGTATCGCTCGCATCGACGAGAGATTTCAAAACGTATCATCGTATCGGCCCCGTCATGCCACCCGACGATAAAGACGCCGCCGTCTTTCCACGCCGCTTCGAAGGTCGATACGCCATGATTCATCGCCCAGTTGGTCCGGGATCGGGCGGCGCGCATATCTGGCTGTCGTTCTCGCCGGACTTGACGCACTGGGGCGACCATCATGTGCTTCTGCATGCTCGACGCGGAGCTTGGTGGGATACCAACAAGATCGGCCTTAGCCCCCCGCCGCTGGAGACACCAGAGGGATGGCTATTGCTGTACCATGGCGTTCGGCACACTCCGGGTGGCTGCATTTACCGATTGGGCCTCGCGCTGCTGGACTTGGATAACCCTTCGAAAGTTCTCCATCGCAGTGACGAATGGATTTTTGCACCCGAAATGCCTTACGAAATTCAAGGCGATGTGAGTGGCGTCGTGTTCCCATGCGGTTGGGTTCTCGACGAAGACACTGGAGTCATTCGCATGTATTTCGGTGGAGCCGATTCATGCATTGCCCTGGCAACAGCGAATCTATCGGAACTGCTTGGCTACATTCAGTCGTGCCCCATCCCAGAAGTTCGATAAAGACTTAGCGACCTAGCAGCAACAAAACGCCAGCCGCAATGGCAAGCGCCGCCATGAGCGGTGCGGTATAAACAGAAGTCAAATTGACGAACACCAACACACCCGTTGCAATTAGCCAAATTGCGAGCAAGAGCAAACCCAAATTCTTCGTTCCAATCCATTTCATTGATCATATTCCTGTTGTAAAAAATTTAAACGAATGGTCGCGATACTCGTCGAAGCGGTATAAAGCCGTCGAGGCCATCTTCCATGGAATTTTCTAGTTCAGCGAGGCGATGTTTCTTTCGTCGAGTCGCCGGAAATATCGGAAGCCTTGTCTTTTATCGTTTTCATGTCTTGATTGAACTTGTCTCTATCCGTTGACAGGTTCACATTAATATCACCACTGCCTGCCGGTGAGTTGTTGCTCGAGTTCGACATGTTAAACCAGCCGCGATAGAATCCAACAGCCGCTATCAAAGCGACCAGCACGAACAGAGTTAAAAGCAATCGTCTCATATCTTAATTTTCCTTGACTGAATTGGATGGAGAAGAGTATCCAACTGGCCGCGGACTGGAAATCGATGATTCTTTGAATCCGATTTGGCGGATTTCACTAGAGCGGGGAGTTTTCCGATCTTTGGACGCGAGGACGTTGCATGGCGGATTCAACTATTCTCCCGGACCGGCCTTCTCGCGAGAGTTAAACGGCTACAATGACGTCTGCGAAATGTGAATTTGCTCTGTTCAACCAGCTTCGTCCAGGCTGTTTGAGTGATTGCTTTCGTCTCGGGCAATATCTCTCGAAAGACGATGACGCAAATGTTTGCGAAGCCTCCAAGTTACGTTCGACATGGCGAAATGAGAAAACGTGACAACTAGCCAACATTCCGAACAATCAAGATTCCCCATCGTGGGCGTCGTCGCCTCCGCGGGTGGACTGGATGCGTTCAAGCAGCTTCTTGGGGCGGTTCCCGTCGATTGTGGAATGGCTTTCGTACTCGTTCCTCATCTCGATCCAAAGTTCGAAAGCCAGATGGTGAAGTTACTGTCGAAGGTCAGTTTGCTGCCCGTCGTCAAGGCAACGCAAGGGATGGTGGTGGAGGCAAACCAAGTCTACGTGATCCCAGCCGGGAACTTTTTAACCATTGATAACGGTGCCCTCCAGCTCGGTGAACCGCCCACACCACAAGGCCGCGAGACCGCCATCGATTTCTTTTTACGATCGCTCGCTAAAGATCAAGGCGAACGTTCCGTCGGCATCGTGCTCTCGGGTACCGGCAGCCATGGCACGTTGGGAATCCGTGACATCAAGCTCGCTGGTGGTATGGCCATCGCACAAGTGCCCGCGACTGCCGAGTTCGATTCGATGCCAGCGAGCATCATCAGCGAAGGACTCGCTGACTATGAATTGCCACCAGCAGAGATGCCCGCCACGTTGATGCAGTACCTGCGTCAACCGTACATTAAACACGCCCCACCTTCGAGCTCCGACATGTCGGTCGAAGATCGGGAGCTGGTAGCCATCCTCGGGCAAGTCCTGAAGCATACCGGTTACGATTTTAATAGCTATCGCAAGAACATGATGCTGCGGCGAATCCAACGCCGGATGGGATTGCAGCATTTGGAACGTGTGGAACAGTATGTTGAACGTCTTAAGCAAGACCCACACGAAGCCCACGCGTTGTATCGCGACCTCCTGATCAGCGTGACCGCCTTCTTCCGCGATCCCGATGCCTATCATGCGCTGCGTGACCAGGTGCGTCCAGAGATTGCGAGTCGTGATTTCGCTCGCTTTCCGTTTCGCGTATGGGTGCCGGGATGCGCGACCGGTGAAGAAGCCTATTCATTGGCGATGCTGTTAGTCGAGTGTCTTGACGAACGCCCAACTACCGAACCACAACCGCTGGATTCGTCAAAGGTTTTTCAGATATTCGCCAGCGATGTCGATGAGGTCGCGCTCACGGTTGCTAGGACTGGAATCTATCCCTCGACAATTGCGGGCGACGTTTGTCAAGAACGTTTAGACAGGTTCTTTACGAAGGCCGATGCCGCTCACTTCCTGATCGGCAAGCAGTTACGAGCATCGATCGCTTTCTCCAAACAGAACCTGATTCACGATCCACCATTTTCCAAACTCGATCTCATTTCGTGCCGTAATTTGTTGATCTATTTGGAGCCAGAGATGCAACAGAAGGTCATCTCGCTGTTCCATTTCGCACTGTCGGATGATGGCATCTTGATGCTGGGACCGACGGAATCGGTTTTGGAGTCCGATCAACTCTTCGAACCGATCTCGAAGAAATGGCGAATTTTCAAAAAGCAGAATTCCAATGCACGCCTCCGATTGCCATTACCGGTGTTCGCTGTTCGCAGTCGAAATGGACAGAACGCGATGCAATCACCCGCACTGCCGCCCCGCAATGGCTATAAAGAAATTGTTGAAAAAGCGCTCATCAGCTATTACTCGCCAGCCTCGGTACTGGTTAATCGCCGCTACGATGTGCTTTATGTGACCGGACCACTCGTCGACTACCTTGAGTTTCCTGCGGGTGAACTTAGCCAAAATCTTTTGTCCATGTGTCGCCCAGGACTGAGAACCAGACTCCGGTTCGCTTGCCAAAAGTCAGTTAAGGAAGAAAGAGACACTCAAGTCACCGCCCAAATGAAACGCGGCGACGAGACGATCAAATGCTCTATTCAAGTCCGCAACTTGAATACACGGCACGACAAAGAGCCTCTGCTTCTGGTTAGCTTCACCGATGAATGTCCGGACGATGTGCTCCCGCCATCCGTCGGGTCCGAGTCTGGCAACGAACCGAATTCATCTTACGCGATTCAACTGGAACGAGAGCTTAAAGCAAATAGTGAAGAACTCGGTGGCGTGATCGAAGAATTGGAGCACGCCAACGAGGATTTGAAAACATCGAATGAAGAAGTCATGTTGATGAATGAGGAACTCCAGTCGGCAAACGAAGAACTCGAGACCTCCAAAGAGGAGCTCCAGTCGCTCAACGAAGAGCTGAGTACCGTGAACCTCGAACTGCTGGAGAAAGTGACCGAACTTGACGCCGCCAACAACGACATTTTGAATTTGCTCACCAGCACGGAGATCGCGACTCTATTTCTGGACAACGAGATGCTGATTCAAAGATTCACGCCCCCGACCGTTCAGCTTTTAAATGTGCGATCAACGGATATTGGTCGTCCGCTTGGCGATATTACGACTCGATTCATTGATGAAAATTTGCTGACCGATTGTCGGAAAGTGATTGCGGAAGGGCAGCTAAAAGAAAGTGAGATCGCGGGAGAAAATTCCCGCATGTACCTCAGGCGAATATTGCCGTACCGATCACAGGGCGATGAAGTTCTTGGCGTCGTGATTACTTTCATTGACCTCACGGAAAGACTCGCGCTCGAAAACTCTTTGAAGGAGAGCAAGAACCACCTCGAAGCAATCCTCGACTCGGCGAGTGATGCAATCTTGACCGTCAATGACGATGGCATTATCGCCCGACTTAATCCAGCCACCGAGATTCTGTTTGGCTATCCGGAAGAAGAGATGCTCGGTGAATCCGTCATGTCGCTGCTGACTTCTTCCGACATCGATCAACAGGCCCCAAGGCCAGCATTAAAAATGTTGCCGATGTCCATCGGCGGGGTAGGCAACTATCAAGAGCTCCAGGCGACGCGTCAGGATGGCACGAGCTTTGACGCAGAACTGACCGTTAGTCGCATCGACCATTTGTCGCTGTTTATTGTGGTCATTCGTGATGTTTCTCAACGAAAAAACTTGCAGAAAAAAATTCTGGAAATCGCCTCCGACGAGCAACGCCGCATTGGGCAAGAACTGCATGATGGCACGCAGCAGGAGCTTACCGGGTTATCGTTGATTGCTGGATCAGTTGAGAATTTCTTGAACGAAGAATTTCCAAGCGAGAGTGATCATCAAGAATCGGTAACGCTTGATCAAGATCAGCTTTCTCGTCTGAAGTACAAAGTGTCCAAGCTAGTTCAAGGCTTGCAGGCTGCATATCGACACGTCCAAGTGTTGTCGCATGGAATCATGCCAGTCCAGATTGACGCCCAAGGATTGCATTCCGCCTTGACCGAACTTGCTCACGATATTTCGATCGAGGACAACGTCAGTTGCACCTTCGTTCATAACGGTTCATTAAAAATTGATGCCAACAACGTCGCCACCCACTTGTATCGGATCACTCAGGAGGCAGTCAATAATGCTCAGCGGCATGGTGCCGCGAAAAATATTGGCATCTCGCTTTCGTCAGATTCGCACCAGATTCTTTTGGAAATTACGGACGATGGAAGCGGAATGAATGCCCCCTCAGTAAAACGGAAAGACAAACTCAGTCGCGGAGCAGGATTACAAATTATGGAATATCGGGCCAGTGTCATCGGCGGTAATCTGTCGATCGTGGCAGGCGAGAACAAGGGAACCACCGTGCGCTGCACGATACCAAAGTAAAGGAGATTGAAATGAGCAATATGTTTTCAAAAACGAGAATTGTAGTTATCGACGATCATCCACTGATGCTCGAAGGGCTGTCCATGCGGATTTCGGCCCAGCCAGGCTGGGAGGTTTGTGGAGTCGCGGCGACGGAGGACGAGGGCTTTGCTCTGATTTCTAAAGAATGTCCTGATCTAGCCTTGGTGGACATCTCCCTCAAGTCAGGCAACGGCATTGAACTGATCAAACGAGTTCGAGCCAAAAATTCGAGTGTCAAGTTTCTGGCCATCTCGGCCTATCAGGAATCGTTGTATGCAGAGCGTGCGCTGCGGGCGGGCGCGCTGGGATACTTGAACAAACAGGAATCCAACGAAAAGTTAGTCGAAGCCATTCGCACCGTGCTTAAAGGCGAGCGATTCTTAAGCGAAGAGCTGAAAACAAAGTTAGTGGCTTCTGCACTTGGTAAAAATTCCGCCGATCAGGATCCACTATCGACCCTCAGTGATCGCGAGAAGGAAATCTTCCGTTTGATCGGCGAAGGTCTGACCACCGGAGCGATTGCTGATCAACTTTTTCTCAGCACCCACACGATCGATAGCCATCGCGAACACTTGAAGCGAAAGCTCAACGCCAGCAGTGCCCACGAACTGAGCCGCATGGCGTTTCAGGCAATGCTTGAGAATACTTGAGTTTCAGTTGTATCTGATGCCACCAATTTGTGGATAACGCATGAACCTACGCCTCAAGCTAGTTGTCTTTGGCGCAGGAAGTCGTCAGCCCAGCGGGCGAAATATTTTTGCCGGTGGCGTCAGCCCTCGTTGTTATACACGTCTTTTTATCGATTCCATCACAAAGCCCCGGTAGGGGCGATAGCGATTAGCCCATGGCGTTAGCCATGGGAATCGGTCACCCCTCAGCCTCGCAAGCCCCGGGAGGGGCGATACAACGTCAGCAACAATGCTGTCGCCCCTCGCCGGGGCCTTTTAATTTTTTGTTTTCGTGTTCCCACGGCTCACGCCGTGGGCTATTTGCTGCCGCCACTCCCGTGGCTATCCCACGTTTCCGCCGATGGCGGTAAACTTTCTTGTTAAGCAGATTTGTGTATAACAATGAGGGCTCACGCCACCGGCAGGGAATGTGTCGCCCGCTGGGCTGATCGGCTCTCCCGCGAAGTCGTACAAGCACGCGACCTTGGCTCATCATACGTTATCCAAGTTCAAGTTTGGGTATTTGATCAAATACTAGTGGAAAAACGCCGACTAAAAAAACATTCTGGCTCCCCTCGCCTGCGAATTCTTCTTAAACCTTGATATCGGCAAATCGCCACGCCAGCGTAGTGCCTAGGTTTCTCGCTTACTCCGTGCGCGGCTCCCGCTTTACGTCGTGCGGAACCCGTTTCGCGCTTACTGCGTGCGCGGCTCTTTCTTCATTCTTCCTGATTCGTGCGCGGCTCTTTTCTTTACTTCGTGTGCGGCATTATTCCTCTTTCATGCGCGGCCCGATTGTCTTCGCCGCGACACCGCCTCTTCCAAACTTTCGCAATTTTCTCCCATGTCGCTTTAGTGACTTCCGCCACACGGCTTTCAAAGCTTCTTCGATATACCCCAACACCCTTCAAAGCAAGAATCATTTCAATCGGAAAAACGATTCATGTTTTCTTCAACGCTCGTCCCGCGTTGAAGCATGCCATCAAGTTTCTGCTGAAGAAAAAGGAGTTGACATGAAGACGAACACCCCTGGAGCTAAATCAAACTGTTGCGATGAAAAAGTCGTTAATGTTGCCGGCGACAAGCTGACGTCAACTTGTGACAAAGGAAACGAGCATCACTACAAGGTCGCCAAAGACGTGAAAGTCACTTGCGATGGTGAGTCAGGAAAATTGTCGGACGTAAAAAAAGGTTCGACTATTCGCATGACCACTTGCAAGGATGACACGAACAAAATTTTGGCAATTGATTGCGGCAAGCACATTCCCGAAATCGTGACCCGCTAGTTCAAAGCTGTCAGCGGCACTAGAAGCGTGGATGACTGCCCGAAAGCCGGTTCAAATTTCTGTCAGCATTCGCAACACCTTACGGTATCTATCGGATTGTCCGAACGAACCATTTAGAGTTTTTCTTAAACACTTAGGATTCACCGTTATGAAGATCAATCAATTCGCACTCGCAGCACTCGCAACTGTACTGACTGTCGGTTCACTCGCTGCTCAACAAACTCAACCCCTCGTCACGCAACAGCCTCAGCCCCAAGCAAACCAAGGTCGTTCCGTTGCCGATGACTCACAGTCAAAAGATCAAACCTTCGCAAAAGTTCTGATGATCGCCAATCAAGAGCAAGTTCAACTTTCGCAATTCGCTCAAGAAAAAGCGACTCACGAGGATGTCAAAGCATTTGCTGCCATGTTGGTAAAAGACCATCAAAGCAATCTGGAGCAACTCAAATCCGTATTGTCACAAAGTGCGACGACTGCCAACGCGGCCAATCCACGTAGTAGCGGGACAACTGCAACCAATCCGCGTGGAACCAGTACTGATGCAACCAGTCCTAACTACACACAAACAGCGAATAAGGGTTCGCAAGTAGATTTCGTGCAACTGCATCAAGAAATTGCAACTCAATGTTTGAAAGACAGCAAAGAAATGCTTAGCTCAAAAGATGGTTCCGAGTTTGATAAATGTTTCGTAGGAATGCAAGTTGTTAAACACGGCGGCGCGATTTCAATGCTGACCGTCTTGGAACGTCATGCCACGGGCAAAACGCAAGAACTGATTAAATCCGAACTTGAAGCAAACACCAAGCACATGGAATCTGCTGTCAGTCTGATGGAAAAACTGGCTGATAAAGTTTCTTCAAAATCCGATCGTAAATCCAAATAACTTGCGTCGATGGGATCTTCCCATCAACGGTTAGCAAAAATTTTCAGGGACGACCAGAGGCCAGAGCGAAGCGTTGACCCAATCAGCGTCTTCACTCTGGTACTTGGCCCTTCTTAAAAAAAGAACCACTTGTAAACCAATCAACCACGTCTCACACAAGGAAAAAACCATGAAATATTTATCAATGCTTTTACTGTCAGTCGCTGCGGGCTTTTGTGGTTGTGACGACACAAACACAACTCGAACAACGCCAGGCACTGCCACTACTCCAGGCACTGGCAATCTCAACCCGACCGTGGGCACGACTCGTGATCTCGACACCTCGGACAAAACTCCTATCGATCAGAATGAAAACTCAGCTGACATCGATACCACCGCCAGCATTCGCCAGCGGATTGTCGCTACCGAGATGTCCGTGAATGCTCACAACATCAAAATCATCACTCAAAACGGTCAAGTGACTTTGCGTGGTGAAGTCGAAACCGAAGCCGAGAAGACCCTGATCGACGACATTGCCAACGAAGTCGCCGGCGAAGGCAAGGTTGACAACCAACTACAAATCGACGTTGACTAACCATTTTTAAGATTTTCGTTCGGGAGTGAAAGATGAAGCTACAAAACCGTTTCACCGCACCAAGACTTGCAGCGATCAGCTACTCGCTGGTCTACCTGCTCGCAGGTGGCGGCTTAGTGGGCGCTATTGTCATCTTCTTCATTGCGAAGATGTTTGGACAGTAATGCCAACGCAGAACCGCGCGATGCTCATGTCGCGCGGCTTTTAAACAAAACTTTTTACCACACTTTTTCAAGGATCATCAAATGTCTACAACCGTATTTTGCACAGCCAATTCGACACAGACAGAAACTATCGTTCGCAATTTGCAAACAGCCGGATTCTCGGGCAACGACATCTCCGTGTTACTGGCCGACAAACAAGGAACCCGCGACCTGGCGATTGAGCACAACACCAAAACTCCTGAAGGTGCCGCCGTCGGTGCTGGAAGTGGCGCCGTTCTCGGTGGTGCACTGGGCTGGCTCGCTGGCATCGGCACTTTAGCCATTCCTGGCATCGGGCCGTTCATCGCAGCAGGTCCTATTTTGGCAGCACTCAGTGGCGCTGCAATCGGCGGAACCGTTGGTGGAA
>JBGSKR010000041.1:0-5257 GCA_041741135.1 Mariniblastus sp. | reverse complement strand
CCCGCCATCACATTCGGCCGCCCTAGAATAAATCAAAACGCTCTGTCCCCCAAGCTCATTCCCACCTCGGAAAACAACATGTTCGCACCTCGCATCCTCCGAGCTTTGATTCGTTCAATTTGTGGAATACTGATACTTGTCCTCACGCATTCCCAGCTGATTGCTCAAAAAGCAGCAACGGGTTTCCAACGCATCCAACGACCCGCGCGGGTAGAAATCGAATCACCCCCGCCATCGACCGAACTTACCGACGAAGATTTTGCTGACCACATCGCCGAATTAAAGAAGCGGCTTCCCAATCGGGACTTCCACATCGTCATCCAAAAGCCGTTTGTCGTAATTGGTGATGCGGGTCAAGCCAATGTCGAACGGGCGGCAACCGGAACCGTCGAGTGGGCCGTCAGTCGCATCAAAGCCACTTACTTCAAAAACGATCCGGATCACATCATCGACATCTGGCTGTTTAAGGATGCAGAAAGCTACAACAAGCACAATGAATTGCTGTTCGAAACAAAGCCCACCACGCCGTATGGCTACTACTCACCGACCCACAAAGCGTTGGTCATGAACATCTCGACCGGCGGCGGAACCCTCGTGCATGAAATCGTACATCCATTCATGGCCAGAAATTTTCCAGGATGCCCGTCGTGGTTTAACGAAGGACTTGCATCACTATACGAGCAAAGCCGCGAAGATAACGGACAAATCATGGGTAGCACGAATTGGCGACTGCGTGGCCTGCAACTCGCAATCGAAGACGATCGCTTGCCTACTTTTAAAGAACTTTGCGCGACAACGACGAGAGAATTCTACGATGGACACAGTACGAACTACGCACAAGCTCGGTACCTGTGTTATTACCTTCAAGAGAAAGATTTGCTCGCGAAATACTATCATGCCTTTGTCGAGAACTCGGAAGTTGACCCCACCGGTTATGAAACGCTTCAACAAGTCCTTAATCGCAATGACATGGATCAGTTTCAGGCCGAATGGCAAAAGTATGTCAGTAAGTTGCGGTTTCCGTGAGACGATTAGATCGTAACCCAGGATACTCCTTTGCGAGCACGGACTTTCCGTAGCATGGATACTCCTATCCGAGCACTGATCGACGGACAGGAATGTCCATCGGACTTTGTTGAATCGACGGACTTGGTTGTTCATCGGACTTTGTTGAATCGACGGACAGGAATGTCCATCGGACTTTGTTGAATCGACGGACAGGGATGTTCATCGTGAATATTGCTTCACTCCCGTGTCGCTTGAATCTCAGCTTTGACCGAAGCTCGCAGCGAATCGTCGTCCACTAATTGTAGCGCCTCTCGAAATTTGATTCTTGCCAACACAACATTATTTTGCTGCACGAGTGTTCTCGCTTCTTCTAACAATTGCCTGATCAATTCTTGTTCGGCAGCAATTCGATTCTCTCGCTCCGTCTCAAGCGCTGACACACTTTTTGACCCACGCGTCGCAGAACTATACAGACTGTTGTAACTCGGTTGTGTCGGTTCTGACCGCCAATCGGCATCCGTGGGTTCTGCAAGCGCTCGCTGCAATTCCCCCGACCGAACGGCACGCGTCACGGCATTGTCAACCGGAGCTGACATCACATATCCGTTTCCAGGCATACCCATACCGCCGCTCCAACCGCCGCTCCAACCGCTGCCGACGACGGGAATCACGCCCGTCACAAACGGAGTCAGTTGGCCATTGCCAATGCTCCCACCAAAACCATTTTGCACCGACAAATTTGGCGCATTAAGCACGCTACTACGCTGACTACCTTTTGCCCAATTGAAACCCAGATTGAAACCGCCGCCGCTGCCACCGACGCCAAAGCCAAAATTGCCGCCGCCATTACCCGGTGCTCCGCCAAATCCTGGAGCAAACCCCAGATTGGGCTGGACTTGTCCCAACGAGTTCAAACCCACCACACGCGAACCTGGCCCACGGCCACCGGGTATTGAAAACCCAAAACTCGTCCCCAAGTTTTCCGAGTAAGAATTGCTGACGCCGACCGCCGGCACCGACGTATTGATCACCTGGCCATTGGCCACATGCGGTATAACCTGCAGCGCTACCAAGGCGAACCCCAACATCAACTGCCTGATTCCAAAAACACATTCCATAACCGATTCCCCAAAAAAGTTTGACGCTCAATCCAAAACAGGCTCAAGAAACTGGCAAACGCTCTCACTCACCAAGGCTCATCGTTAAATCAAGCAAATTTGCAAAAACTGACGTTGAGGCGATTTGGGAGATTCTGGTAAATTCTTGGTAGTAGCTTGGATATTCCTATCCGAGCACCTTACATCGCGACGGACAGGAATGTCCCTCGTACGAATAAACGCCCAACGTCGCTCGCGAAACCCCAAAATCAAGGACAGAAAAAATGGATTTTGATCTGCTTGGCGCCTACATCAACTATTCGCTCACTTGGATAGGTTTTGGAACCGTTCTTGGGATATTGGCACTTGTGATTGTACCCGGAAAAGATCAAGGCGGTGCGATCGCGACCGTTTTGATGGGGATCGCCGGAGCGATGTTTGGATGTCTGATCTTGCAGTACTTCTCGGACAACCAACATGCCGTACAACCTGTCAGCACTCACGGATTCGTCGTCGGAGCAGGGGGCTCGACAGTGTTGTTGCTGTTCTACAAAGTGCTTGGCGGACATTTGTTTTTCGAAGGCAGTCAATCTCTGTTTCGCCATCGTCGGTTGACCCGACGCGCTCGATTCCAAGCCGATAGCGACGACTAAACCGTTGGAATCTTGAGAGTTCTAGTGCGAGACGATTAGTTATTGCGATTCGTTATAATGGAATCTGTCCGAATTCCCTCTCGCAGAAAGAAATCCGATAAGTCCCACTTCTGCAAGGCAAGTTAAATGCTGCTACTCGCCGTCAGGTTTCATCGAATCTGACACTTAAGCATCAACGTTTTCACCACGTTTTCGCCGTAGCCGCTCGCTCACTCGACTTAGCAACTCACGCTCGTCATCGCTAAGACTATCCAATCCGTCTCCATGCAGTTTTTCCAAAATTTCATCAGCGAGTTGATCTTCCGCTTGCTCTAATTCGCGTTCGCGTTGTATTCGTTCTTCCTGTTTCTCAGTAAGCCACTGAGAATAAGGCATCTGATTGTCGTCGCCATATGACTCCTGAAAGTCTGACTCATCCAATCGATTCAACTCGTCATAAATTTCTTCCAGGTAATCATGCGAATCTTCATCGTCCCAGTCGCACGAGGAAGCGACGGTTTTCTCGAAGAACTGGAACCTCGCTGCATAGAACAATGAGATGCCTGCCAGAGAAAGCAACATCCACTCACCGGGAATTGGACCAAGTGAATAACCGCGAAGCAGCAACGACAAACCGATCATCGTAAACGCGCAGGCGTGCCCCATCACCATAATCGCAGACTCGACACGAACTCGAGGCAGACTGCGATTCGAGATGCGGATTAACGATCGCATCATCGCCGCACCATCAAACGGATAGCACGGAATCATGTTCACAAAGAACAACTGGAAATTGACCCAAGTCGCGATCTTTAAAATCGAAGTTGGCCACGCCTCTAGTTCAAAACCATGAGGACGAAAAGGATTCGTCAAAGCAACCAAACTCGATTCGTCTGCTTGAATCAGGAGCGTCGCCCCCAACGCAAATAAGGCACCATTGGCAAACGGCCCAACCGCATGCGCCAAAAAGTTCGCTTGTTCGGAACTTTCCTCTAACTCGAAATCAGAACCTCCGCCCCATGGCATTAACACCCATCCCGTCACGTAGCCGCCTAAATTGGAAACTGCGTACCAATGAGCCAACTCGTGAATCACCAGACAAGCAAGGATTACAAAGATTGTCACTAAGGCCGTTCCGGTAGCGACCGGTTGCAAAAAAGACCCGCCAGCCAGCTCGATTCCCAAAATCAGGGCAAAAAACAGCACCAAAAAAAGATGGACACGCACCGGCAGCCCGAACCAGCAACCGGCACTTGTACTCCAACCTTGATTTTCTTTCACGACAATGCTCCGCAGGTCAGCACCTCAAACAACGCATCAATAGCCTCTTAGTCTACCCGCTTGCCTTTCTCAAATCAATCGAAACGGAACGAATTGTTGATAAGTGGTGCATCCGTCGTGCGATTGTGCAATGCCTTACCGTTCCAGAATCAGCATCTATCTTTGCCGAACTCCATCAAATTCATCCTCTTAGCGGACGCCGGTACAAATGCGATTGAACTAACTCCACTCCTCCTGGGATCAGTTTCCGCCCTTCCCCGTCCAATGCCTCACGCTCAAAATGCCAGTCATTTGAATCAGGCAAATGATGCGCGAGTAGCGGCCAAGCGTGGAACGCATCGCGTCCGAGCACGTTCAATAGCTTGCTCGAATTCATGCACACATTGCCAGCCCGAGGCGGAATCGGCCCCGCTTCAATCCGTGGACACCCTCGCAGTAACGTCGGATCGTAGCCTCCAATGCGATTGACGATTTGAGCAATCTGAAACAGCGACAACCGGACCGGTCCGCCGGCATGATAGATCCCGCTCAACTCACGCACGATGACTTCTTCGATCACCTCGTTCAAACACTCGACGTAGGTCGGCGTCCGAACCTCGTCATAATACAACGTCGCCGGTTTGTTCTTTGCGAAACGGTTTTGAATCCAGTCGATCGCGCCGGCATGACCATTAAATGAAACGCCCATCGGCAGCGAGATACGCAAAATACATGCGTCAGGGCGTTGTTCCAGTACCAAACGTTCCGCAGCAACCATCGTTTTTCCGTATACAGTCACCGGATCGCAAGGATCGGTTTCGACGTAATCGCCATCACGATCCCCCGAGTAAACCAGATCGATCGAAAGGTGAACAAATCGGATATCCGTACCCGCGATCGCATCAAGAATTTTTTGAACGCAGTTTACGTTGACTCGCTCTGCCATTTCGGGGTCAAGTTCGCACGACTTCAGGGCACAGCTTCCACCGCAATTGAGCAGCGTCTTGATCTCTTTCTCTTCCAGCAAGCGCCGAAAGTTGTCGACATCTTCCACATCACAGCC
The DNA here is from genome assembly GCA_041741135.1 of Mariniblastus sp. GTDB lineage: Bacteria > Planctomycetota > Planctomycetia > Pirellulales > Pirellulaceae > Mariniblastus. Next base: position 197 of record JBGSKR010000041.1, on the reverse strand, counting down.
CACGATACCGTCGCCCCGCAGCGGCCAGTTTTTGACCGGTCTCTGTCCGGTGACTTGCTCGCCATACTTTTGGCGAAAGTGAAAAAACGCATTGTAGCCCGGCACACCGGCCAGCCCAGAAATGAGCAAAGGCAAATGCCGCGAATCAAACTCCGGATGAAGCGACTTTCTTGGTAGTTCTGAAATGGATGTGTTCA
>JBGSKR010000040.1:0-4121 GCA_041741135.1 Mariniblastus sp. | reverse complement strand
ACGAACATTGACCCCGAAGGTGGTCATAGCAACTGCTCTCTTCGACACCCTTCGGGGTCGGTAGTGAGTTAACTTTGGTAACCGGTGGTGTTCGCTTTGCTCAAACCACCGGCTACAAGCCTTTAATCCTTTCAGGATATTTATCAATGGTGGCGTTCACCGAGAAGTCTCCTTCTTTTCCTTTCTTTTTCGGCGTAAGTCGCTTCAACTGTCGTCTTGACTTAACAAGTGTTCCTATATGTATTTGATTCATCGACTGCTCGGGTTTGTTCCTTTGCTGGTCATGTGCGGACTGATTGTGCTTCTAGAGCAGCGATTCTCGCTCGGCGTAGGTGCATCAATCTACGCGGGTGTGGTCATACTTACGACGCTCGCAGGAGCGATGCTGTTGCGAGCGTCTGCGGTGGGGCAGTCGAGTTGGCGAAATGGTTTGGCGACCAAGTTACTACCGTGTTCAGGGATTGCAGGCTACGGCTCGCTGCAGAAATTGTGCGTGTTCAACTTGCTTGGATCGATTCTCTTTGGAATCGCCTGTTTCGTTGTCGCTCGTTACTTGCGGCACAGCGACTACGCACTCGAACGTATCGGCGGATGGATGATCGCATGTGCGCTGGCGTGGATCGTGCTCATCGGGATGGTGCTGTTCCTGGTTCGTCAGTACGGCAAAAGGTACTATGCTGGCGCGAGCGGGTTTCGGAATTTTTTGAAGCTGCTAACCGCGCCCGCAGGCGCACTGGCGGCGAGCATCGCGTTGGTGGTCGTAGCGGACCTGCCGATCGTCGCGTTCGTCGTGGCGATGATTCCTATTGCGATGGTGTTCGTTCCCATGGCCTTTTTGTTGATAATAATCATCGCCGCGAAACTCTCTGGCAAGCCGATCCGGTGGAATTGACCAGGCGCCCAATACATCATGACGATCACTCCCGAACAAGAAATGGAACTTGCTAAATTCCCTGCAATGCTTCGATTCCTTATCGAAGCCGAGTTAGCCTCCGGTAACACAATTATCGAAGTCGGTCATAGCTTTCCTGCGCCGCCAGCGGGAGCCTACATCAAGCTTGCGAACAAAGTCAGCACGCGGGAGCGAGCCGATGGCGATGGAATCAGCTTTTACGAACGCAACGGCTCGAGCTATTCTGGCGAGTTCACCGACGCCCAACGCTTCTACTTTGTCATTGAGCCGCCCAATCCGCCGCCCGCCGAACTGGATATGGACGCGATTCGCAAGTCATTTGAGGCGCAGACAAACTTGTCGGAAATTGGTTTGCGGACAAGCCGTTCTCCAGAAGAGCGCGAGGCGTCTGCTGCGAAAGAACCGAGTGTCGATTCGGATAGTTCGCATGCCTTAGCGATCGAAGAATCCGCCACCGGGGCAACACGGGTGTTGTATTTCGGAGACAAACGTCCTCCTCACGAAGTGCAATTTGCAATGGAACGGGAGTTGAGGACTCTGTTCACGCCATCGCTGGAGGACGGCAAATTGTGCCTGCGAGCAAAGGCAACTGTCGTCGGCGCGAACTATGACTTCTTGCTGCGTTTCGAAGCGGCTTTACCTGATTGGAACTGTTACTCGTTACGTGCGATTGTTTTATGGGGAGAACTACCTTCCGATCATGCCGATTACTACCGCAAGACCGCAGGAAGCTGGTTTGCAAGCTGGACCAGCGTCTTTGTTGCAGCCAATCGACCGCTCGTTAACGAAGGTTCCGCAGTGCGCTATCGCCAACTGTGCGAGGAAGGATTGAACGCTGAAAAGCAACTTGATTCGATCGCTGCGATTCAACAGACCATCATCGCGGCAATAAAAGGCGGAGCACGCTTTTGCGATTCTCATAAGGAAGGTGGCACGAATATTTGTTGGAAAGGGGAACGATTTGTACGTTCAGACTACGGCGACTATCCCGCTGAGCAGCAGTTCACCGACGAAATCGAATTCCTCAAGATGCTGCGCCAGTTTTGTCACTGGGATGTGACGAGAAACTCAGGCAAGGATCAGCTATCCGAAATCGATACGTGGCGACTAATCATGCGCCGAATGGATCCTAAATGAAACGATACTCGGGCAATCAAGATCCATGATTCGATGCTATTCAGCTTGTGAAACAGAGTATACGTGCAAAACGCTTGATCGCTGGATGGTCGAATCCAGCTCTCGAAGCAATACTCTCCAGCATTTGAGGCCTTTTCAAATGCGATTGCCCTGACCCAAACCCCGACAAATTCGGAGTAAGCTTGTTGAGCCAAAATCGCGTGCTGGTCCGAATTTGCGGGGCGAGGGGGAGTTAGAAGTTGGGGCTTACTTCGCGCGGCCCTTATTGGCTTACTTCGGAAGCTTCATCGAACAAGATACTTCCTCGGCAGAAATGACGTGAGCAAATAAACGATTGCCGTTGCCAGTCCGACCAGCAACACCGTCAAACCCAAAACTGCAAACAACGGCCCAGCAGCTGCCACCAGCCCATCGGCTAAACTTGCGAGATTCACACCCGAGAATGCCAATAACAAAACAACCGAAACTAATAGCACGCTTGCTAACACCACGCCACGAGTTGCTCCTCGATAATCACTGGCACTCGGAGCCATGTGACTGCCAACGCACAGTACCAAATACAAAAACACCCAAAACCTCACTGTGCCCATATTGCTGACCAACAAAATCTGTCCGGCAATCGAGACAGCGACTCGCCAAGTCTGCTCGATCATGCCACCGCCGTCCGACGCGGTTTTCGCAGCGTCAATTCCAGCTTCGGCTGCCTGCGGATAAAACATCCACAACAAAATGGCTAACACGATCGAGCCCCCCAGCAGTGGTGCGACTCCGATAAACAGATTGCCAATTTCTTCAAACCAGCTTTCTCGCCGGTACGAATGTCGCACAAATCCCAACCGCCCCGACTCGCGATCAGGCTCGAAAAGTGATATCTCGTCGACGCGATGCCGAAACAAGTAACAAGCGGCAACATGGCTCAACTCATGAATGGGTGTTCCCAACCAACCCGTCCACAACACGGCGTTCCAACCAAAACGTTCCGCCAATCGTCGCTGGGTAATGGATTCAAACCAATGAATCGTGAGCGCAAAAACCACAAACGGAGCCAGCAAAACGGCGATCATCTTGAGCGCATCGACAGCCACCGTCGCAAATCCGTCGCCCAGCAGGTATCCTGTTATGTTCATGAAATCGTCCTCATGTTTCCTTAATGTCTTCCTGATGCCTTCCCTGATTCGACCAATCCATGAACCAACTCTCAAGCCCGCAACGCAAACGCAGTGAACTTAAAGAGGGTGAAGTCCTCTGCACTTATTGCACCGCCAAATGCTGCCGCTATTTTTCGCTTGCCATCGACCAGCCCGAAACCTTTGAAGACTTCGATCACATCCGCTGGTATTTGTTGCACGATCGCGCCACGCTGTTCACCGAAGACGATTCCTGGTTTCTGCTGGTGCATACGGATTGTAAACATCTTGGCGCCGATCATCGCTGTGGAATTTATGAGACTCGTCCGAGTATCTGTCGAAAATATACCACGGACAATTGTGAATACGATAAAGAGTTCACTTATGATCGGTATTTTGAAATGGCCGAGCAAGTCGCTGAATACGCTAACGCGCGATTCAGTAACCCATACAATTTTCGTTCCAGCAAACCAACGGCATTGCCGATCATTAGCTGAGGTAGCGATTAACATAGCCACCGTGGTTGATACAGGTCATTGACGAACAACGCCCACACCAAAACAATGTCACTCATCACTCCCCGTACTCTCTCTGGTTTTCGCGACTTTCTTCCGGAGACCATGATCCCTCGTGAGCGCCTCATGGACACCGCTCGCCGCATTTATCGTAGCTATGGATTTGCGCCGATCGATACGCCGACACTCGAATACGCTGAAATTCTCTGCGGTAAAGGTAGCGACGAAACTGACCGGCAGATGTATCGCTTCCTGCACGGGCGACATGATGTGGCGATGCGGTTTGATCTGACGGTGCCACTTGCTCGCTTTGTTGCTCAGCACGCCAATGAACTGGGAATGCCTTTCAAGCGCTATCACTTCGGCACGGTCTGGCGCGGCGAGCGCCCGCAAGCCGGTCGTTTCCGCGAGTTCGCTCAATGCGATTTC
>JBGSKR010000039.1:0-3177 GCA_041741135.1 Mariniblastus sp. | reverse complement strand
TTTGGCGTAATTATTCAGCGTCCGAGTGAGCGCACTGCGGAAACCGGAAACGTGGGTTCCGCCTTCGTGAGTGTTAATGTTGTTCGCGTAAGAGTGAACGTTTTCGGTCAGATCGGTGGTGTACTGGATCGCCATTTCATAGCCGATTGCGTCCTGATCGCCTTTGACGTAGATCACTTCGCTGTGAATCGCATCGCTCGAACGATTAAGATGTTCGACGTATTCGATGATCCCTCGTTCGTAATAGAACTCGTCCTCTTCGCCGTTGCGTTGGTCTTTGAAATGGATGCGAACGCCGCTGTTGAGAAACGCCAGTTCTTGCAATCGTTTCAGCAAAATCGAATATTCGAATTTGACGATGGGAAAAATTTGCGGGTCGGGTTTAAAAGTGGTTTTGGTCCCAACCTTGTCAGTCTTTCCGACTTTGGTCACCGGCCCGTTGGGAACACCACGCTCGTATTCTTGTTGAAAGATATGACCATCGCGGAAGACTTCGACTTCGCACCATTCGGAAAGAAAATTGACGACCGTAACACCGACACCGTGCAAACCGCCGGAAACTTTGTAGGCATTCTCTTCAGCGTTAACGTCGGTCGATTCACCGAACTTTCCACCGAATTTGAGCATCGTCATCACGCCTTCGAGCGTTGAGACTTCGCGTTCTTCTTCTTCGGAAAGTTGATCGTGTTTTTCGACGGGAATGCCGCGACCATCATCGATGACGGTGACGGAACCGTCCGTGTTGATGACAACCGAGACGCGAGTTGCATAACCCGCCATTGCCTCGTCAATCGAATTGTCGAGAACTTCGTAGACGAGGTGATGCAACCCGCGCAGCGTGGTGTCTCCGATGTACATGGAAGGACGTTTGCGAACGTGTTCCATGTCGGAAAGTCGTTTAAGTTTTCCGGAACTATAGTTGGATGCTTTCTTGTTTTCGTTCGCGGCGTCGGTTGCTTGTTCGTCTGTAGTTTGATTGTCCATAAGTTTCAGATGTTTCCAATTCGAAATCGAATATCGTTGAGTTTGATTTGTGGTAAGCGTTGATTGAGTTCTTTCAGCAATCGTTTTTTGTCGAATTCCAGTCGTTGGTTCAACACCGAAGTGCTGACGACGATTTCCAACACGCCACGTCGGATGGTACCAACTCGTGTTTGCTCTCGCCAAGCATCAGCGGCGATGGCGTTCCAAGTTTCATCGATCTCATTGGCCGTTTTCTGTTGACCGTAGCCTTTGCGGGCCAGGAGTTGAGCGATCAAGTTGGCTGATTTTTGTGGTTTGCGGACAAAAAACTGGCGTCCCTTCACCAATTTCTCGGCGTTGTCGAAATCCTGATCATCGTAGTTGGGCTGTTCCATTACCGACCTGGTCGATCTTTCGAAAGCGGCATGATCACGTAACCGTAGTGGTCGTCGGTGTGGCAATAGGCGGCTTGGTCACCATTTTGAATATCAAAGGTGAACGTTTTTTCCAGCGGCAGAACTTTGAGAAAGTCGGCGACGAAGCGATGATCGAGCGTGATTGTCAATTCACCGTTATCGAAAGGAACTGGCATTTCAATTCGCGATTGCCCGACTTCGGCGGTGCTGTTGCTGAGAATCAACGAGCCGTCTTTAAACGTGAAATCGATACCACGGCTTTCCTCACTAGAGACAATTGCCGCTTGGCGAAGTGCCGAGTACATCGGCCCCACGGGAATATCGATTTTGTTAGTTTCTGTACGCGTGGGCAACACGTCTCGCCATTTTGGAAAACGTCCTTCCACCAATCGTGTGTAAAAAACACCGCTGGGTTCTCGCATCAGCAAATCATTCGCGTGAGCAGCAATTTGCACGGGAACATCGTCCTCCGGCAGGATGCGTTCCATCAACTGCATCGCGCGGGCTGGCACAATCGTGGTCGATCCGCCGGTGGTGGGATTGCCGACGACATTCATGACGCCCTGCATTTTTGCGAGTCGTCGTCCATCGGTTCCGACGGCTGTGATGGTATTCTCGTCCATCTCTAGCAGCACGCCGCCCAGAGCGTAACGACTGCTTTCGGAATCGGTGGCGAACAAGGTCCGTTTGATTAATTCCTTGAGGACTTTGGCGGAAACTTCGTAGTAATCGTTGTCCACGAACTCGGCGACTTCAGGGAACTCGTCTGGATTCTGAGCCTGCAATTCGAAACGGCTAGAGCCACCGGAAACGACTGTCTTCTCGGAATCCGCTTCGATGAACAAAAACTCGTCTCGCGATTCTCGCAGGATCATGCTCAGCCGTGTCACTGGAATGACGGCACTTCCGGGTACCATGATTTCCAGATCGGGCACATTCAGACGGACGCCGACTTCGGTATCCGTTGCGGTCAGCATGCCGCCGGTTTTCGTGACATCGATTTTGACGTTCTGCAAAATAGGTTTTGGACTGCGAGCAGGGGCGACGACGGCTGCGATCTGGAAGACTCGCAGAAATGATTCACGATTGATTTTGATTTTCACGAAACGTCCTTGGGTTTGTAATCAATTAAGAGAATTCTTTTTTCAGTATTAGTATTAAAGGGACGGAAAAAATGTTGATTAGTGTTGCTGATATTAAAGTAAGTCGCTGGTTGGTAATGATTTAGAACAAATGAACAACTGTGGAAAACGGGTGGATGAAATGTCAGTAACGTGTTGGAAGCAAGTCAATCAAATTGTTGAAAACTGGAATAATTTTGAAGGTTGTCAATAACTGTCATCAGGAGCGATTTACTTCAACAAATGGGTAACAGGTTTTCCACGGGCGTTGCTTGTCACAGGCGAAAGCCCGATGTGGACTATGAGAAAAATTTCCGTCAGTTCAAACAAACTGAATTTCACTCGCAAACAAATTACTTAGCTTCAATTCGAGTCGATCCAACGTGAGACGAATCAAAGCGGCGGATTCGTTGTTAAATTGGTTGTTGGGCGAGTCGTCGGAAAGTTCGAGTTGTTGGTCTGTTTTGCGATAAGCGTGCATGATGGTCGAATGATCACGGTTGCTAAACAGTGAACCAATTTTGGCGAAACTGAGATCGAGTAATTTTCGAATCAGCCAAATGGAAACACCTCGAGCCATCACGAAAGATTGTTTGCGGGAATCGCTGCGGATGTCAGTCGGCTTCAGATTGAACTCAGCCGCCACGTGCTTGATGATCAGTTTGGCCAGCTTCAAG
>JBGSKR010000038.1:0-4879 GCA_041741135.1 Mariniblastus sp. | reverse complement strand
GATACGCAGAGGCGGTCGGCAAAGAAATGGTAGTGTTTCTCTTCCACGCCGTGAACTGATTTACCTTAACCGATTAAGTTTTCAGCAAAATTGACATTTCCAATTCGCCGACGGCGAAACACTTTTCGCTCGGTATAGTTTTTGAGACTATTCACGTGATGCTTCAACGGCATTTCCAAGGATCCGAGCAATCAACTGTTCGTGAGATGAAAACTTTCTGTAGAAGAACGCTTGCGACGAATCGCTGAACGTAATCTTTAGCCACTGAAAAAGCCGATTTTCGCTTCGCCGCATCCACGAATTGGCACAGCGCCAAAAATCATTGGGCGTTTCGACTCCCAAGCAGACCATGCAATCAATGGATAGTCGCAACGCCTCTGCGAATACGCTCGGTCGATGCTGCCCAAGATAACATGCAATATTCAAAAGCTCTCGTCCGGCAGCTTCCGCATTCAAAGAAAGTTCGGCTCGGTGAAGTGCTTCGACAATCTCATCGTCAGAGTACCGGCGTGAACGGGCCATCCACTTAATCACGCAGGTTGGCACTGGGCGGTGTTGAAATAAAGTGTTTGGCTTCACGGCATTGCGACCTAACAAAAATACATCGGCGGAATTCTCTTTTAAACCACGTTTCGTACTTTTTTACGAAGCGATACCAAACTTTTTAGTTATCCCGCGACGTCTTCAAGCGTGAACAATGTTTCGATCACTTCCTCAACACGATTCTCTCTGGTTTCTGGTTTTTTTGCAGAGGATACACGGTACGCAAAGCCTCGCCGTTTCCCGGCGGAAATCGAATCCCAAATCTTGCGTGCTCGATCATTGGCGTTCAAAGCAGTTTCCAACTCACGCGGAACGTGAACGGCTTGCTGATCCGCAATCCTGAACGAAACGAACACTCTATCGCCAACCTTAATTTGAGCAGGTTTGCAAAACGCTTTGGACAGCATGAGAAAATAGCGTCCATCGCCCACAGGTTGAAACGCCCCATGGAAAAGTAGCCCCGCGACCTCTCCGTCAATTCGCAGACGAGGGTTGCCTTTCATTGGTAGCTGGCGGAGCAATTTTTTCGGCACGTAGACAACCCTGTAAGCCATCCGCCCGAAATCGTGGAGGTCCACTTTCGCCTCGAAGTGATAATCGTACTCGTCCATTTCAAATTCGGCAGCGAACTAAAACGTGTTTGATTCAATCCCGCAGCAAGAAACCATTGGATGTTTGTCGCGTTGGACTTGTCGTCGTCCCTCGTTTGAGTGATTAATTGTCTGCCAAATTTATTCCATTGCTAAGCCAATTAACACGAGCAATAGTGTTCCAAGAAAGGTACACGCGGAAAAAATGGTTCCAAGCACGGCAAACAGTTTTTGTCGGTCATTTTGAATCAATCCTCCAATACCAAGCCCCACACCCACCAAGGCAACGAATAGAAAGAGAAACAGAAAAAGTCCGACGACAATCGCAATTGGGGACTCTTCATCGATCCCTCCTGGCGAAGACTCCTCGATAATTCCGGCGATTACTATGAGCAAGAACATAGCCATTCCTGAAACGATGCCAGCGATAAATGATGCAATCCCAATCCCCGAGTGTTTTTCTTGCGGTCCCATTGTTTCTCCTTTTTTGTTGATGTTACACCAAATGAATTCCATTCAGTGGCCGGCGGCCCTTAGATCGACTCGCGTTGAACTCGCCGTCTTAGCGTCTTTGGACGTCAGCGTGTCTGCGGATTCTGCGGGAAACCAACTGACGGCGGCACGATTCTACTGAAAGTCGGGCCGAATGAACAGCATTTACTACTACATCAAAAACCAGTTCGCAAGTGGAGGAAACGAAGTGATTTCTGCCACCTTTGTCATATTCAGGCGTCGATGTGCGGTTACCTCGTTTTGAACTCTGGTGCAAAACGAGCTTACCGAGGAGAATGGTAGATAGTTTCGTGTTTCATCGTGGGATATTCCAGCGAGTCGCCTCGACTTGAATTTGGTCAATGCAGCTTTGCCACTGGTTAACAGTCTGAGGTGACATAGGTTCCGACAACACACAGGCTGGAAGACTATGCCACCGGCAAATCCGTTTTTGAACCAACGAACTTCAGATCGACCAGTGCGGCGATGATCTCGCTGCGGGAAAATTGCTCGACTCGCGGATCAATCGCGTGTAGCTCTGCCATTTCCCGACTGAGAATTTCTTTCGGACGTTCTGCCAATCGCTCAAAGACGCTGCGCTGGATCTGCAACGACGCATTCTTCAGCGCCGGTGCCCAGTAAGAAGTATTGACCTTCCGCAATAGCGCCCGCATTTGTTCATCATCGAGTTGCAACAAATCATCCATCGTCGCCAGCGAAGTCGACATTGATTCCGCGAGCTCCGGTTCGGTTTGTTCCAGCATGGCCAGCGTCATCTCTTGCTGTTCTGGATCAAGACAACTGATCAAATTCGCGGCTCGCTGAACATTTGATTTTGATTTGCCAGGCTGTTGGCTCAGTTTCTTGAATCGAACTCCCAGCTCATAGTTGAGCTGAGCAATTTCTTCAGCCGTGATTTCGTCAAGTTCGCAGATTCGTTTCAACACCGTCGTCCGTGTGACCGGCTCGATGACTTCCATGCAGCGTGAGGCAATGCTTGGTGGCATGGAAGAAAGCACGATCGCGATGTTTTGAGGATGCTCGTCTCGAAACAAGCTGCGGCGCAATTCGGGTGTAGCTTCATTCAGAAATCCAAACGGATTCGAGCGGCCAGCCGATGGGATCGACCGCGAAAATTCCCGTTTGATCGAAGCTTTTGCGCTGAAAGATTTGCCCTCCGGAATGGGCGTTCCTGATTCGATCGATAGCTTGCCCGTTAGCTCATACAATTGCTCGGCTGTAACACCATCGAGTTCCTTGACGGCGTCAAGTACTTGCTGCATGTCTCTCGGTTGCAGTCGCGAGAGAATCTTTGCCGCCTGTTTTTTTGGAAGACTTTTCAGGACCACAGCCGCTTCGTGCAAACTGGAATAGTGTGCGAGATTCGTATTGTTCATGATGTTGATACTTAACGGAACGAACCTGGCGATCCGAACACGGTCGGAGGCTGCCTGTTGGGCGCCGTTGTGGGTCGAGTGAACGTGGTCTGCGACGAGGCTTCCGGCTTTTCCCTTGACGTTGATTTCTCGGACTGATTCGAATCACCCGATTGGTTCGCCGGTTTGGTGGAGGTTGCATTGATCGACGGCAGCACCATCCGTGAGGGCTCGCTGGCCGTTTGCCGGACAGGAGCAGGCTGAGGCGTCGAAAGCCTGGCGGCCATGGCAGGCGTCAAAGGAATCGTCGAAGTGCGAATTCGCGGCTGGTTGTAAACGGGTTCCTCACCGCCAGCGAGATTCGCTTGTGACGTTTTTGCTTCCCCGCCGGACTCAAAAGCGGCTTGTTGAACCGAGCCAGTTTCACTCTTGGATTCGTTCGCTTTTGGCGAGCGTGAAATCGAGTAGCTGCCAGCATCGACATTCTCGCCAGGGCTTTTGCCTGGCAGCACATTGATGGACTGTGCTGTTTTAATTACGTTCCCATCTGCCGATTTGAAGATGGGAATGAGCACAATGGTCTTGCGGGTGCCACCGACTTTTTCCCAAGGAATCCAGACGCTATAAGAGGCACCAAGATCCGTTTCGCTGTAGTGAGTCTGAAATTGTTCGGCTGGAAAGACGAATTTGCGATCGGCTTTGGAGCGCTTAGCGATACTCCCCTCCTCGCCAGTCATGTTCTCGCCGCCAATATCTTGTGAATCGTCGTATCCGTAAATGACAAGCTCACCTTCTGCTGTCACAGACTGGTTATCTTTGTCGTAGAAAAAAATTCGTCCACCAAATCCTTTGACCGACGGGACGCCCGGTTTTTCTAGGACACTGTCTTTCCAAATCACCGCCATGGTTACCGGTGGGTTAGTTTTTTTGTTCTTCTCTTCTTTCGCCACTCGCTCTGCCGTCGTTAGCGTACTGAGCGGATTCCAGATTGAATTTTTTCCGCTGGGGCGCATGGTGTTCGTAACGCCTTGGCATCCACAAAAACTAACGCAAGCGATGCAAGCGATCATTAACAGGCTGTTGCTTTTCATAGGTGCTTTCATTCCGTCGGGCTTGTATTGGTTCGCCTCGGGTTCTGCATTGCCGTTACGGGTTGACCATTGGTTTCAAGCCGCTTGGGTCTTGATCGGGGTAGTATGTTTCGATGGCATCTCCCATTTCTTGATGACCGTCATAGTCGGTATTGCCATAAATCTCCGCAACATCGCACATGCACCAGTGCATCCGATCCATTTCGTCGTAGTTTTGCGTGTCGATCGATTCATCTCCAGTCACCAGATACGGCGTCATCACAATCAGCAGCTCTTTTCTTGCCGAATCATCAGACTCGAATTTGAACAGAGGGCCGATGATGGGCAGGTCTGACAGAATCGGAGTTCCGCGCACGACATGCGATTTGGTTTCCTGAATCAATCCAGCAAACACGACGGTTTGACCCGAGCGAGCCATCAATGTTGTATTGGCTTCTGTTTCGATAATTTGCGGCGATTTGATCGGCGTGCCGTCAGCCCCGATCGCGATGGTGATCGCGGTGGCATCAGGGCCGACGGAAGATTTTTTCGCGTTGACCGCCATCACGATCATGCCGTCGGGACTGACGCGCGGGGTGACCTCGAGAATAACTCCAACATCGACGAACTCGATGTTCTGGGTAATGCCAAAGTTTGAATTGGTCGTTCCCGAAATGCGTGGAACCTCAGCACCGACGATAACGCGTCCTTGAAGATTTTCCAGTGTCACCACATGCGGTTTACTCAACACTCTGGCACACTGTTTGTCCTCCAAGGCTCGCATCAACAAATTGATCGATTCGTTGCC
>JBGSKR010000037.1:0-2925 GCA_041741135.1 Mariniblastus sp. | reverse complement strand
CCCGGTCAGGGTTTGCTTGAAAGTGAAGGCTCGCAGGAAAGACAGGGCTCGCTCGAAAATTGTGGCTGCGATTTTGCCGTGAAAACTCACTCTGGTGTGGATGAGCGCACTTTTGCTCAAGCGACCGACGACCGCCTTCGCGATTCGATTCTGTACATTCACCAACATTTACATGAGCCGTTCTGCGTACAAGATGTGATTCGTCACGTCGGAGTTTCCCGACGCTGGCTCGAATATGCCTTCCGAGACGCATTTGGAGTCAGTCCTTACCAATATCTCCGTCGACTTCGGCTAGAACTCGCTAGGTCGTTATTGGTGTCTGAACCCCAAACTAAGATTTACCAAATTGCACGTTCGACAGGGTTTTCGTCAGCCAGGCAATTTACGATGACTTTTCGACAGTACTTTGGTATGAGCCCGACCGACTGCCGCAGAGATTCCGATAGCTCTGTCGTAGAGAGTGATGCGGATGATGACTTACTACAGAAAAGCATTTTGGCTGATAGTGCAGAGCGTGCGACAATCTTGCCGTTTTAGACTCGACAAAATGAATTAGGACGGACAACAATGTTGCATGCTTAGCCCCATAAGCGACCGCTATCTTTTACAAGATATTTATTACGTATCAATGACGAATAGTTGAGCATGGTGCGCTACAACAAAAACCGTATTACGTTGATAACGATGATGTTGAAAACGATTGCATTGAAACCATGACCGATCAAGAACTTGCCACTGAAATACTCAGGCTCACATTGCTTTGTCAGCAGGGAAATGCTGGCGATGAAGAGCGTGCGCGGTTGGAGTATCTTCTTGCAGACAGTGATTCCGCGCGTTGCATCTACAATTCTGTAGCCTGCGACACGGTGACGCTCGCCGAAGTCGCCGACATGAATTCTTGTTTGATTCCACAGGGTCACGCAGAGTTGCTAACTTCCGAAACGACCACTCGTTTTCCCAGCTCTCGCGGATCGTGGCAACTTTTGGTGGCTCTGGCTGCTTTGTTGTTTGTGGCCGCGGGGGGCATAACGGCTTATCTCGGCGCGAGTCGGCTGGGGTTGAGCACTCAACCGCGGCAATCGCTGGGACGGATTGTGCATCTCGACGAAGTCGTTTGGGAAGCCGGGGCCACTGAGTTCACCGAATGGGCCCCAGTCAACACGGGTGACTCGTTGCACTTGGCCTCGGGCATGGTTGAGCTTGTTGTGAATGAAGCGATTCAGGTCGTGATTCAGGGTCCCGCCGAGTTTGAGTTAGTTTCCAAGCAAAAAGCCATTGCTCACTCGGGAAAGTTGGTGGCCCGAGTTGGCGAGGAAGGTATCGGTTTTGAAATCGAAACACCCCATGCGCAAGTTTTTGACCAGGGCACTGCTTTCAGTATTTCTGTTTCGCCTGAATCACAAACAGATGTCGTTGTTTACGAAGGCAGCGTTGATCTGGCGGTTTTGGCCGCTCCTAAAGATAGCTACCGAAGGCTCAAAACCGGCGAGGGAATGCGGGTCGATCAACAAGGGCAATTTAATCGTATCACCTCCGTCGAGTCACGCGATTTTCTCCCACCGCTCCAGTTGGGACGCGAGGCCATCAAACCGTCACGATTGATTGCTTCTGTATCGGATAATGTGGCTTCTTTAGCCACGTCGAAATACTACCGGATAGTCGGCGGCGGCTTTACCGATGATTGCGTGGTCTATGTTGATCGCCTGCATCAATGGAACGGCCTCGACAAACGAGGGATTCCCTCTTTTTTGCGTGGTGCTGACTATGTGATGACTTTTAACGACGACAAAGTTCTCGACGATTTGAAAATCGCTCTCGAGCTTTCTCAAGCGGCCTCGCTGTATGTGATGTGGGATGACCGTATCGCGACTCCCGCCTGGCTCGTAAAAGATTTTGAAGACACGGGTTGGGACATCGGCTTGGACGAAGGTTTCAACGACCGCATTCCCGATGTTTCACGGAAAACGGGCGTTGGCCCTGGCGAGAGTGTGGACTTTGTTTTTTCCATTTGGCGGCGTGAGGTCTTGGAGCCCTCCACGGTGGTTTTGGGTTCCATTCAGCAAGAGCGGATCACGATCGAGCCTCGTGAGGTTTCCCAATCCATGTACGGCGTGGCCGTGGCACCTATGAATGCCCGCAACCGCGAGACGCCACCTGAGCAACCCTGAAACCGACGCTTTGCTATCAACGATCAGGAAGTCGATTGCAAGAAAACTTACTAGGCGGTGTTGTTAAACACAATTAAAGTAACAGAAGCGGAACCTTTTTTGGCTTTTCCAATTTTACAGTAAATTTCCACACGATCTTTATCAATGATCGTACGGGACTTGCCCATGACGGGCTCCTTTTCCAGTTTGGCACCTCATCACTTGTGCTGCTACTTTTTTGATACGGGAGGATGACTAATGAAGTGTTCGAGATTTTTCTGTGCCGCACTTGCGGCAGCTTGTTTTTATCTTACATCCACGGCCGTGGCTGGCGTGCTTGTCCGAGACACTTGGCTTGACGGAACTGATGACGATCCAGCCGGTCCCGTTTTCTCCGAAGCCGGTAATGATTCCGATCTCGATGGCGATTTGGAATCAGCTTGGTTCCAAGGGGGCGGCGGTAGCCTGAATCCCGTGGGACTTGGTGGTCCACTGCGTGGTGCGGTCATAACGAATTCTGCTTCTTGGTCGACCTACTTCACCGCCGAAGGGAGCGAAGTCAATCTCGCCAATGATGGCGATGCCGTTAAATTAACGTGGGTCTACACACTCGACGGGGTCAATGCCAGCAACACGAGTCAAAACTTTCGACTCGCCGTGGTGGACTCGCCCTCGGCAACTCGTATTTCCGCACCGGGAACTCCTGGCAGTGGCGCTTACACTGGCTATGCGATGTTCATGAACATGGGCGGCACGCTGGGCAATAGCAATCCCTATC
>JBGSKR010000036.1:0-3880 GCA_041741135.1 Mariniblastus sp. | reverse complement strand
CCTTGCAATCGACATGTCGTAGTTCGGCTTAAGAGGGACTTCCCAATATTTACTTCCGTCAGCGGGATTCAAACTCACCACGGCAGTTGGGTGATAAACAATCAACTGATTCACACCACCGGCGGTGATCAGCGACGGCGGACAATAGCCTGATTGGGCATCGAGAGCTTTCCATTTTACTTCGCCCGTAAGCTTGTCAAATGCAACCACGCCCTGCCCTGTTCCCCCGACCATTGCGTACAGTAGGTCGCCATCGATCAGCGGATGGGCCGTGCTACCCCAGAGTAGAATCTCCGCGCCAAAATCCGTTTTGAAATTTTTCGACCACACCAAACTACCATCAGAAATTTTGAGGCATCGCAAATCTCCTTCAGAGCCCAGCGTATAAACGTACTCGCCATCAACCGTCGGCGTACAGCGCGGGCCAGCCGGATAGGAAATCGAGTACGGACAATCGTACTGATGTTGCCAAAGTTGTTTCCCCGTTTTTTCGTCGAGTGCCGTTAATCGTTCGCTGCCTCGCAGCGTTGTGCGTTGACCGGGGGAGTTGACAATTTCGCCAGCAGTTTTCAAGTAGTCAAACACGAAGACTTTGCCATTGGCTACCGCCGGCCCAGCATAACCTGCAGCGACGGGCGTCCGCCATTTGACTTTTAGTCCGTCGTTTGGAATCGAGTCAATGATTCCGGTATCGCGATAAACACCATCTCGTTCCGGCCCCATCCAGCCGGTCCATTGAGTGATTTCACTTTGAGCAAAACAGCAAGTGGGGATCACCAGCGTTAAGATCAACACTAAGAAACACGGAAAGCATCGGTAAAGCAACATGGTTAGTCTTTCTTGCGGGTAAATGTCAAATCAAAGGTAGCTACTCTCGCCAGAGATTGGCCCATCCACGGTTTGGCAACCGTAGCTACATCGATACTTGGGCCCATCCACGGTTTGGCAACCGCAGCTACGTCGATACTTGGGTTGGTCGTTGCGCTAGTTTGCCGGTGTCAATGGTTCCGGATCATCAGTGCTGGGTTCAGCGTGGGAGCTGTTAGGCTTAACCACCAATACCGAACACGCCAACTCTTCGATAACTGACTCAAACGTGCTGACTTGCAGCCAGTGATGGGAGGAATGGCACATGACGACTACGTCTACATTTCGTTCGCGACAGACTTGTGGAATTCTCTCGATCGGATCGCCGTTCTCGAACAGGACTTCGCCGATCCCAACTAAGTCGTGGTTTTCAATGAAACGCTGATAGAGGCTTTGGTAATTTTTCTCGGCTTCGGCTTCATAAACGGCCAAGGTAGCGTCATCAACATAGTCTTTTAGAAATTCACCGCCATAGAATTTCCAACAATAAATCGCGAGCGGTTTTTTGTCCGCTCCGCTCAGCCTATTTGCTTCGCAGAGAATCGGTGTGTTATCTGCATCGTCAAGTTCGCAATTGATCGCAGCCAGTACGGTCGGAGCGGCGAACGGCTGGCTACCCACCAAGAGTAGTGGGCACGGACAAACAACGGCTAGGTTGAGTGCCGTCGCACCAAACGCAGATGCCCGTTGGCTTTTGAAGCCTTTCATGTATCGCACCACCAGATCCGCGTTTTTCTCTGTCGCAAAACGGACAATTTCGTCCGACGATTTGCCGATCAGCACGTCGGATTCAACAGTAATCCCGGAGGCTTCGAAACGCACGGCGATTTTGTCTAACCGCTGTTGCTTGTCCGCCACCAAGCTCTCAAAAATCTCTTCATAGTTGCTCAGCCACTTAGAAAAAAAAGTCGGCGGCCGGAGTGTATCGATGATGAAAACTTGCGCCCCATGTCGCAAAGCCAATTCACAACCCGTCTGTTCCGCGACTGCCGAGTTTTGCGTGCCATCACTGACAACAACGATTGTTTGATAACCGTGGCTCATCGGGGCCCTTCTAAAGAATGCGTCGAATTGCACATTATGAGAGATTTTGATTGGATTGGCCAGCCAGTCGCTTCGTCTCGTGAAGGACTAATTTGCCGCTTCAGTGGAAACTCAGAGTAGCCGGTTCCTTGCTCCGAAGGTTCAATTCGAGCGATCAGCATAGCGATCAGTGAAGGAAATACGAATTCAATCTCTTTATCATTGTGGGGTGATCGGCCAGCGGCAATTCAATGCGACGATGGTCGTTTTCTGATCGGTATGTGCGATTATGCGCGTAGGGAGAACGGGTCGTGCGATCTTGTAAAACGAGGTCGACTGAATTGTTTTCGAAGCCATTGATTTTTTTGGGCTTTAGCTAAAATCGTTCTCATTAGAGCAAAGTGGCATGTGACTTGCCCCTATTGTTTGCGCGGTCTCAGCAACTTCTTTTTCTTTTCTCAGAAACGCGAGGCAGACATGTTGATCGATCTTCCACTATCAGAAACGCGGAATCCTGTTAGGCTTAAAACACAGCCCAGTGGCAAGACTGAAAACTGGCGGCCCGTTTCCGCTCGGGCAATGGAGATTCGTGCAACCGTTCGCCTGATAGAAAATCCTTATCTTCGTCAGCACGCTGGTGGCATTAACTGCTTCTTCGATAGCGGCAAGTTATCAATTTGTGGAAAGCTGCCAACCTATTTCTTGAAGCAGCAAGCGCAAGAATCGCTACGAACCATGGAAGGTGTTGAGCAGATTGAAAATCGCATCACCATCGCGGAGTCCGAGCAGTCGTCGCGAGATCCGTTTCTTCCAAATCCACATTTTTCTTCAATAACCGGTGACGATCCTCGCGGTAGAGGTGAAAGTCCCAACTGACGTGTTGGCTCGACGTGGCTCGATTAAACAGCATTTCAAAGCTCACGGCGAATCCACACGAGTTTGTTGCGGACGCGATATCTACTCCCCGTCCCATAAACTAGCGAGGGTATAGCTGCTGCCTTCGATCGCCCACACCGATCCGTCGAAGTACCTTCGATTGCGATCGAGCAAGTTGATCTCCTGGATGTCGTCGCTGTTCAATTCGATCTTCGCAGCCGCTAAATTTTCAGCCAGCCGTTTCGGATTCGTCGATTTCGGAATCGCCGCCGTGCCACGATGTAAGGCCCACGCCAACAGAACCTGTGCCGGAGTGACTTCAAGGCGTTCTGCTAAATCCACAATCACAGGGTCGTGCAGCAACACCGGCTCGTGCTGCGCCTTTAGGTGCTCTGGTCGTCCGCCCGAACCAAGCGGCGCGTAGGCGGTCAAATGAATTCGTTGTTGCAGGCAGTACTCCAGCATCGCGGGCTGTTGCAAGTACGGATGCAGCTCGATTTGATTCATGGCCGGTTTGATTTGAGCCGCCGCAACCAGTGTTTTCAATTTCTTGAGGCTGAAATTTGCCACGCCAATGTGCCGGCATAATTTCATCTCCACCAATTCTTCCATCGCACGCCAAGTCGTTTCCGACGATAGCTCGGCCAAAGAAATCGTATCCGCAGCCGTTTTCGGAAAATGAACGCCGCTTTTGAAAACCAACGGCCAGTGAATCAGGTAAAGATCGAGATAATCCAATTGCAGATTGGCGAGCGTCTTCTTCAGCGCGGGCTGCACGTCGTTCGGAGCGTGCATGTCGCACCACAGTTTCGAGGTGATCCACAGCTCACTTCGCTTGATTTCGCCAGCGGCAAAAAGCTCCGCCAAAGCGACGCCAATCTCGGCTTCGTTTCCATAGATCGCCGCGCAGTCGAGATGTCGGTAGCCCAGCCGAACGGCTTCCTTCACCGCCGCCCCGACTTCGCCCGGCTCCGATTTCCAGGTGCCGAGGCCAAGAGCCGGACAAAGATCGCCGTTCGAAAATTCAAGTGCCGTCATAGTTTTCGTTTCGATTGAATAATGCTTTAAATGAAGTTCAATGGCGTCGGTCCAGCAACCATTAAATCCAATATCG
>JBGSKR010000035.1:0-3743 GCA_041741135.1 Mariniblastus sp. | reverse complement strand
GCGACATCAGATTGCGTCGGCCGCCGGTGAACGACCAGAAACTAAACCAATGATCAAAATCGAAACCATCGTTCCTCGTTTAGTCAGCGATCGAATCTTCGATTACCTGCGCGACGAAATCTCCACCAAGTATCCAAACTCTGCGCTAACCGAACGCGTCGATGTGCTGCAGAAGGAAAGATTCTTGCCGAGGCAAAAACAGGTGAAAAGGTAGTTCGATACTTTTGCGCGCGGTTGCTTACGAAACTCGAACCAAGCGGCGCAACCGAGCCGGAATGCCCAGTAAGCCGGACTTGACGCGATCCGAGATTCGATCTGCCCGCAGACTAACGGGGGCTGGCGAAAGCCCCAGCTTTCGCAACACTCGATTGGCTCGGCAAACTCGCGCACGACGGATCGAACTGGGCGAGCGAAAATTGATGCTGATCGAAATTGAAACTTCATCCAGCGTTCGCACCCAGTGAGGAGCCGTGACTGGAACGTATACACCATCACCCGGTTCGAGATCGTACATTTTGTACCGGTCAAAAAACTCCGGCTCACATTTGGTAACCTTGTGTTCCGCATAGTACCGTTCCAGCGCCGTTTCCGGCATCACATCACGATCAGCAACATCGTAGATCGCAAATTGCTTATGCCCACGAATCTGGAAGAAGAAATTTTGTTCGGGATCGTAATGAAACGGCGTATAAGCATTCGGTGGACTGATGAAAATGAAACTTTCTCGTCCGCTGATCGCTCCAGTTACCGATTCGATTTGCTCTTTCAGATCATCCAAGCATTCATTAACGAATTGTCCGTAGATCGGATCGGATTCGACATTCCGCAACACGATCACCCTGTTTTCCATTTCGATACCGCGAATCATTTGCTCGGTAGAAAACTCGCTGAAATCGCCAGCATGCTGGTAGCGATCAAGTCCGTCGTGCGTTCCAAGTTCGTGCTTTGCAAACACGTACTCGCGTTGATTGACGGGCAGTCGTTGCGAAAGTTCGACCAAACTATCGAGCTGCAAGAGTGGGTGCTCGCTCAGCTGGTGCTCGATACGATAAGAGCGAATATCAACGTTGTCGCGAAATCGATCGGGATTAATCGAGATCGAGCCGGGGACATAGGAAGTTGATTGATTGTTTAGATCAGGAAGTTTGACGATCATGGTATTAGTTTCAGGGTTTGAGTTTAAAGGTTCAGATTGAGTTACTATTTGGTTTGTTACTTGCTTGAGTTTCGACGCCGCAATGAGTTCCGGATTTCTTTAAGCAGCGGCATCGCAGCGACACTCAAGCGAGACAGTGGTCCACCGAGCGGAATCGTCAAATTCTGAAAGCGTCGACGCTGGCCCCAAATTCGGTTGATCGTTTGGTTTTCGGGCATCGCACACGAGTCCATAAACTCGATGCCGAGATCGTGCATGTATTCGATGTTTCTTAGCTCGGCCATCATGCCTGGAGAGAATTCGCGAAGTGAATCATCGAATGCGGTCTTGAACGAGTAACCGATGCCACCCGAGTACAGATCACAGAGCATCGCAATGGGCTGGCCATCAAGCTGCACTGTGAGGAATGAAAGTTTTTCTTTCGACAGACAGCGTTCAACCATTTCTTGAAAGAACTCGCGATTCGCCGTTTGGCATTTCAACGCCGTTCCCGATTCGCCTTTCCAGCCGGAAGCCTCCAGCCGCAAAAAATGTTCGATCATCGTCGTCGCTGAATCGGCATCACGATATGCGGTCAGCGAAACGGCGCCACGCTCTTCGAGGCGTCGACTCAGGCGTCGCTGAGTTTTCGCGACGCTCTTGGAGACATGTTTTTCAAAATACGTTTCCGCATCAAACTCCGGTCTTAAACAAGCGCGTGTATAGCTGTCGCGAGTAAAAGGCGAGACGTGACGCTCGCGTAACACGTTTGTCAACACTTCAGCGAAACGGCCTTCGTTCGAAACGGTATCGAGACGGAGCGAAATTGTTTTTTCTTGAGTTGCTAAATGATCGCAGATCGCATGAAGTACTTCTGACGCGCAGTCATCTCTTAGCAGCGGAGTGCCATCAAAGCATTGTTCGTGAATCCAGGTTTCATGTCCTGATGTCAGCGATCGAAATCGATTCGGCTGTTTCTTCAATGGCAGCAAACCGCACAACACAGCCGACGTACTAAAGCCGTTCCTGTAAGGCGCTTCGACAATCAACACTTGCACTGCACCGTCCGCAAAATGTTTGAACGCCGGAATCAAGAAATCCGGATCGAACATCAAGTTGCGATGCACAGCCGTATCCATCAGTCGTTGCCAAGCGTCCTCGAGTGCTTCGAGTTCTTCAAGCGAATCGATCAGCCGCACCGAAAACTCGTGGCGTGGCGAATCATCAATAGGTGTGGAGATTCGTCGATCCGCATCGAGGGAAGTCGTAAGTTTCTGAATCATATCTGACTGAGCCAAACGCAAGACTTGTAAATGAAGAAGATCACTCGATTTCCAAATATGGGTTACAGAAAATGTGCCTGTGAGGGGATTTTTTCAAGTTCTCGGAGAAACGAGATGTTTGCTGAACCGATCGCGACAATTGTTAAAACCGGAAAACAATTTTGAGCTTTTTTGATTCATCCCCAAAAGTACGGTTCAAATAGCATTAACGGTTATTCAGGTTGTTGCTATCAATCGGTCACTAGCAAAACGTTTCAGGGTTTTGCCAGCAAACGTCCGATTGAATGTGTAGGTACAGTGAGCAAAAGGAATCGCATCCCCCTTACGGAGTTTTGGGGCGCTGGACGCCGACTCAGGTCGGCGTGAATCAGTCCCAAACTACAAAGGGGAGGCGATGGGCAGCAAAATTATTCGTGTCATTATGCGTGCATCCGATGGTGCATTCCGCACCAGGGAATTCCAATCGTTGGAGCAGTTATTAGAACTACATGAGCAAACCGGTGTTGATGATTGCAGCACCGACTTAAGCCTTCGCGGCCTTCCATTACTGCGAGGTTTGGTCGGTCCAATGCCGGACGGAAAAAAGATTGCGGTCTACGAATCGCCGGAAGTGTTTGAAACACTGACTAAAGAATGGGCGACTGCCAAAACAAAACGAAGACGGAGTTCTGCGGCGGTGGCGGCAGCTAACATTGCGGACGACTTAGCTAACGAGAACGCAGAGGCGGCACGTATCAAGAAACCAATTTTTTTATCCATTCCATACATGGGTCCAACCATCGAGGCAGCGATCGTCAATCGCTAATTAATTAGAACTGAATCAACTTCCAATCTTTCGATTTCGGTGACACCCCTCACGCGGGCATAACACCAGCGACAACATACTCCTGCCCCGCCGGCTCCATCGCTTTCTGCGAAACGGAGACAACCCGGCAACGCCCCTAAACGGGGCGTTTTTTTTTGCGCTGTGCGGAAGTTGATGCGTGTAATTCAACAGCGACATTTCACGCAAAAACATCGCGATCCGGTTGGCAAACCTTGGCGATTCTGACTGTTGTTTTTTTCCTCGAACCACTTTTTGTATGCTCCGTAATATCACTGCCAGGGATGCACCAGCCAACTCCGCAAGCGGCCAACTTTGACCGATCGTTGTCATCGTTACGCCGGTCTTAAGCTTCGTGGGTTGTATGGATCACGCGGTCAAAATCTGTTTGGATTTTTTTGACTGCAGCAAAAACATGATCTATTTTTCATCGGCCTTTGTTTTAATTTCTGCGCCGTTCATAGGTGCTTAAATGGGCCGGTTCCTGATCTGACCGATTGAC
>JBGSKR010000034.1:0-3058 GCA_041741135.1 Mariniblastus sp. | reverse complement strand
GCAGCGGCGGTGCTGTCATAAGGAAGTCGTTCGGCGTCGGGCAATTGTTTTGATAGCCACTCGTAGCACTGCGCGAGCGCTTCGGCTTTGGAGTAGATTTTTCGGATGCCTGCCAGCGGAGAATTACTAAAGAGAGAAAATCGAATCGCTAGACGGACTTCGCCGCAGATCGTCACGCGGCCAAAGTAATGGCTGAACGAATCCAGCGATTCGATGATCGCACCACCGGTACTGTTCTCGATCGGCACCAAACCATAATCCACGTGTCCGCGCGAGACCTCTTCAAAGACACCTTCGAGAGCGCGTAAGTTTTCGTAATCGACATGGTCGCCGAAATATTGCATCGCGGCTTGATGGCTGAACGTGCCTGCCGGACCAAGATAACCCACGCGAACGCGCCGCGCGAGTTCGAACGAGCCGCTAATGATCTCGCGATAGATGCCCTCGAGCGCCGTGGCGGGAATGGGGCCAGCGTTTTTCGCGCTGACGGTTTCCAGAATGGCTGATTCAAGTTCGGGATCAGCGATGTTCTTTTTCGAATACTGCTGAGTCTGCTGCAGCAAATCGATGGTCACCTCGGCGCGACGGTTGAGCATCTGCACGAGTTGACCGTCAATGCGATCAATCTCTTCGCGGAACTGCTCCAGTGAATTGGGGACGGTAGACATGGTTAGGGCCGTTGGACGCCGTGTGTGGAAGAATCGCCAGTCTCCAGTTTAATTCGGATGAGCGGATGGGGAAACGGCAGCGCTGAGGAGCATTTTGGAGCGGCACGGCGCGAGCCGTCCGGTAATTTTTGTTGGTGACGAGCCGGAGAGCTTGCGCCCTGCCGCTACAATTGCTTGATCTCACGTAACATAATACGAGATACTATCAATCTCTTTTCACTCATCTTCGCTCCGTGAGTTCTGCCATGTCAACGAATCGTCCGGGTTGCTTCAAGTATTTTCTCAGAGGGTTGTAGTCCCCAAAAAAAAGCGCCCTCACTCGTCGACTTTCTTCTCGTCCGTTTTGACAGACGGATCAATCAATTGATGGTCTTGCAGTTTCTTGTAGAGCGTGTTGCGGTTGATGCCCAGCCGAGCGGCGGCTTTGGTTTGCGTGTGGTTGCAAGACTGCATGACCTGCGTCAGCAACTCTTTTTCAACCGGGTCCACGATCTGTTTGTGTAAATCGTCGGCATCTTTTTTGGCTTTTGATAACCGGCTGTAAACAAACTCTCGAATCAACGAATGGTCATCGGTCGGACGAAAGACAGCGGTTTGCGCAGCGGTCGAATCGCCCATCACGGCGGTGGGTAACATGGCGGATTCGAGGATGTCGCCAGAAGACCAGACCACCGCGCGTTCGATGTAGTTTTGCAATTCGCGAACGTTGCCCGGCCAGGGATACTCGATCAAAGCCGTGAGCGCGGCGGGTTCGATCTTGTCAATGTTGCGTCGATTCGCCGTGCTGTAGATTCTCAGAAAATGTCGCACGAGCAATTCGATATCATCATCGCGACGACGCAGCGGAGGCAACAAGATCGGCAGCACGTTCAGCCGCCAGTACAAGTCTTCTCGAAACCGGCCTTCGGCGACCTCGCGAGTTAGATCAACATTGCTGGCGGCGACAACTCTTACATCGACGCCGATTGTTTTGGTATCGCCAACACGTTCGAACTCTCGCTCTTGTAAGACTCGCAGCAGTTTGACTTGCAGCGTGGAAGAGGTCGAATTGATTTCGTCCAAAAAGATCGTGCCGCCGTGAGCCGCTTCAAAGCGACCGGTTCGATCGCGAACGGCGTCGGTAAACGAGCCTCGCACGTGTCCGAACAATTCGCTATCGAGCAGGCTTTCTGTGAGCGCACCACAATTGACTCGCACGAACGGACCGCTGGCACGATCAGAAAGTTGATGCAAGGCGGAAGCAATTAACTCTTTGCCGGTTCCGGTTTCACCCAGCAACAGAACCGAAGCTCCTGAGGCGGCTGACATTCGCGTCAAGCGATAAACTTCTCGCATCGAAGCAGAGTTCCCGATGAGGCCAGCGAGAGGCGAGTCATCGGGATCGATTGCGGAGGGCTTGAGGGTTGCCATGTGGTTGAGTTGCACAAATGTAGCTGGAGACGTGAGTCTTCAGTTTACATCAAAAACAGGAATCTCACGACTCCTGCGCTGTGTGCTACCTCACGACTACTTCTACACAATTTAAAGTGTAGCTGAGAATTGAAGCGGAACGGCGAAAGCCGTCCGGTCTCGCGATCAAACCGAAAATTGGCAAAAACCGGAGGGTTCGCGCCCTGCCGCTAACATTGTCTATTTTCAAAAATGTTCTTAACCAGCGATGGAGCCGATTTGAACTTTCACGTATTTCTGACGATGACCAGTGCGACGTTTGCTGTTTTTGCGGCGTCGGAATTTTTGCACAGTCAATTTCTCGCCTTTAGTTTCACCAATGACTTTCGCAGTAACGGATGCTCCGGCAACGTTGGGTTTGCCAAGTTTGAAACCGGCATCAGAAGAGACGGCAAGTACGCGGTCGAATTTAATTTCGTCGCCGGGGTTCACATCGCGAAAATCAATTTCCAAAGTTTGGCCTTCTTCGACTTTGTATTGGTGGGCACCGTCAGCAATAATCGCGTACATAGGATCGGGTCTTTTGAGTTGAGAGTCTTTTTAAATTTGCGAACTTGAATTTTAACGGAAGGCAAAACGGGCGTTAGCCGTTGGGGAAGTTGACTCGAAAGTCGCGGCTAAATAGGAATCGAGGTTGCCTTCAGGGAAGCCCAAAATTGTAACGACTACCGGCGATCTCGTCGAGAGTCAAAATCAGCGGTTTTTCGACATTTTTTCGCGAGAAAGGGCGAGGTTTTGCCACGAATCTCGCTAATTGACACGAATAAAGGCTGTATTCAATTCGTGCAGATTCGTGAGATTGGTGGCAAGAAACGTTTTCAGGCATTATTTGGTGACTTGTTAACCTTAAACCATCTACCGGTTTCGCTGGCGAAATTGGTAGGGCGTCATGCCGACCAATTTACGAAAAAAATCGCTGAAGTGACTTTTGTTGGCGAATC